>VBKJ01000130.1 GCA_005879795.1 Deltaproteobacteria bacterium | reverse complement strand
CTGCTCCACCACGAAGACCCGGTTGGGATCGAGCCGCGGGGCGGTGACGTGCACGGGATGGACGAGCCCCGAGGCGACGCGGACCGAGTCGAGCGCCGTGCCTGCGACGGTCGGCACGCCGGCGCAGAGGGCCGACGAGTTCTCGAGCTGGCAGGTGGCCGAGCAGCCGTCGCCGCTGTTGGTGTTGCCGTCGTCACACTCCTCGGTGCCTTCCACAATCCCGTTGCCGCAGACCGGGGCGTTACAGCCCTGGGCCTTGATGGAAGGGGGGTCGGTGAGGGCGATAGTCAGCAGGACAGCGAGGAAGAGGACGCACAAGCGCATAGAGCCTCCTTCGTCGGGCGGCAACCGGCCGAGCGCCCGATCGGTCATAACAGGGGGCAACGTCGGCGGTAAATCCCGGGAGACCCTCGGCCGGCGCGCCGCCTCGGAAGCGGACCCACTCGCTCCTCCGCCCGGAACTTCCGGAAGTGCGAGCGCGGGTGCGCCAGCGCCCTCGGATCAACCCCCGCAGGGCTTGGTCGTACTCGTCGTGCTCGACGTCGTGGTCGTCGTGCTCGGCGGCGCGAGGAAGTTCTTCACCTCGGGCGTGCCGAGCCCGGTCACCATGTCGAACCCCGCCCCCGCCATGTAGTCGCCGTTCTCGCCCGACGTCACGTCGTGGAACGCCGACGTGCCGCAGAGCCCGTAGAGCCGGGCGCCCGGGTTCCCGACTCCGCTGCCCCCGAGCTTCTGGTTCAGCAGCGCGACGAAGCCGGCCCACTGCGGCGCGGCGACAGAGGTGCCGCCGACGATGTACCAGAAGCCGCCCTTGCGGACGTAGTTGCCCGGCGAGGGGTTGGCCGCGAGCGCCACGTCGGGGACGAGCCGCTGCGTGCCGGCGGGCACGCGGCAGGCCGTCTGGAAGGCCGGGCGCGCGAACACCTGGCTCACCCCGCCGCCCGACCCGCTCCATCCCGTCTCGGAGCGGTAGCCCGCGCAGGCCGGGCTCGACGGCGTCATCCCGGCGCTGCAGGTCGGCGTCGTCCCGCCGACGCCGGTCACGTGCGGCGAGTTGGCGGGGTTGTCGACCGTGAGGACGTTGCTGCAGTCGCGGCTCCCGTTGTCCCCGGAGGCAGCGAACCAGGACTGCCCCTTCGCGTTGCCGTTCGCGAAGATGTTGTCGTCGGTGTGCTGCGTAGCCGTCGACACGCCCGCCTCGCACACGCCCCAGCTCGTCGAGACGACGTGGCCCGGATTGTCGCTGACGATGCGGTTGTACGCCACCGTGAAATCGGCGAGCGACGTGGAGGCGGCCATGTAGTTGAGGATGCGGGCGCCGCGGGCGGAGCCGTGCGCGTACTCGACGTCGAGCGCGATCTCGATGGAGTTCTGGCTGTTGAACCTGCAGCCCGACGGGTTCCCCGAGCCCGTGCAGACCTGGCCGCTGCCTGCCGGCAGCGCCGGGAGTCCCCACTGCGCGTTGAAGGTCGTGTTGTCGCTGTCCATCCACGCGTAGGCGCCCGCGATGACGATCGTCTGTCCGGTCCCAGTGTACGCGGTCGTGTTGTCGTAGAAGGTAGCCAGGTCGTTCGGACTCAGGTGGCAGCAGTTCGAGCCGAGGGCGGCGTGCGGCGCAGGAACAGGACCGCTCGCGC
Source organism: Deltaproteobacteria bacterium (assembly GCA_005879795.1). Lineage (NCBI taxonomy): Bacteria > Pseudomonadati > Myxococcota > Myxococcia > Deltaproteobacteria bacterium. The sequence continues at coordinate 51,844 of VBKJ01000130.1, read as the reverse complement.
GGACCCGCGGCTGCCGCTCGACGAGGTCGTCGAGCCCGATCACGCCGACGACAGCGTCGGCGATGTCCGCGGGGAACGTCGGCTCCTCGAGGGCCGCGTAGTGCCGGGCGCCGCGAAACGACACGTCGTGGATCGCCACGCCGAACGCCCGTTCGATGGCCGCAACGCTGCCCCGCGCACCGACGATGAGGCGGTTCGGGGCGCGGTCCGTGATGCGGAGCCCGCTCCGCTCGAGGTGCGAGACGACGGCCGCCTCGGCCACCTCCGTCGGCCCGTAGAGCGCGTCGAACTCCTCCTGGGTGATGAATTGCGCGTACCGCGGCGACGCGGGGTCCTGCACGTCGGCCAGGAAGGCCTCGAGCGCGTCGCGGTCGCGCAGCGCGAGGCCGACCACCACCCGATGCTCCGCGGTGGATGCGGCGCGGCCGAGATCGACTGCTTCCGCGACGAGGGGGGAGACGGACCCTGCCCCCGCTTGCCTGCCCTGCGGCCACGCCCGAGGCACCGGCGCCGCGCCGACGGCCGCCACCACGCTCGCCAGGACGAGAACGCGCTGCACCGGGCCCGTCATGCGGCCGCCACCACTACCCCAACTTCCACGACTCAGGCTAGCATGTCCGGAACGGCGCCAAAAGGGCGGGGCAGAGATCACCCCGCGGACGCACTGAACCGCGCCGAACTTCGAGTTCCCGTCCCATCATGCTCGGCTCCCCGGTCGCAGGCAGGACATCTTCGTCGACGCATCATCGAGCTGCCCCCGGAGTGCCGCCGCACAGCCCGGCGAGAGGTGTTGCTGAGCGGACCCGAGGGCCGCCTCCGCCTGCCCCAGGAGGTGGAGGGCGCGCGTGATCGCGCGCCCGGCGCCGTTACCCGTCCGGCTCGCGCGCCCCAGCAGGCGGCGGGCGCGGCCGAGGCGCCTGGCAACGGACTTCGGCAACCGCTGGCCCGCGCACGCCTCGACCCTGGAGCCCCGCGTCAGCACGCGCCGCACGTCGGCGAGGACGATCGGCCGGTGATCGCATCCGCTCCTGGGGCTGCACGTGTCGACCGTGCAGGCGTCAAAGTCCTCGCAGCTCCGCGGGGCGCCGGCGCGACAGACGCCGCCGGCATCGCAGGCGTCGTCCACCGTGCACGCGTCGCCGTCGTCACAGGGGGTCGCCTCGGGACAGTCGCACACCGCGGTGGTGCACGGGCGCGGCCCCCCGGCCGCGGCGCTCCGGACGAAGAAGTCGTCCACGACACGCCCGCCGATCTCCTTGAAGTAGAAGTGCGCGACAGCGGGATCTCCCTGATAGTCGAAGACCCCGAACAGGGCACCGTAGTTCGCGCCCTGGGTCGACGTGTCGACGCTCGCCCACCAGGGTCCGTCGAGCAGCTGCGAGCGGATGCTCTTGCCTCCGAGCCCCGAGACGAAGACGAAGCTCCGCCCCTCGTCGGCCGGGGTGCTCGGGTCGTCCCGGGAGAGGATGAGCGTGCTGGCGGTGCTCGCCACCGTCTGATCGCGGCAGCTGCTGAGGAGGTAGGTGCGGGAATAAGAGTGCTCGTGGGCGGTCGCGATGATCGCGCCCCCCCGCCGCGACTGCTCGTAGACGCCCCAGCCCGTCTGGTCGTCCTTTCCGCCGACCTGCATCAACTGCATGTCCTCGTGCCAGCTACTGATGCGCCAGGTCGAATCGTCCGCCGCGAGCTCGCGGGCGATGAAGAGGTCGTAGAGCCCGTCGCCGTCGCCGAAGACGTCAGGAGCCGTCAGCACGAAGAAGATACCGCGGTACGTGAACGAGGACTGGACACCCAGATCACCACGCCACGCGATCCCCAGCCGGTTCATGCGGGCCGCCAGGAACTCCTGGTAGCCGCCCGGCCCATAGAACCGGGCCGCGTCGTGATTGCCCGCCGATGCGAAGTACGGGAAGTCGCGGCCGAGGATGCCGCTGATCTGGTCGTCCCAGGCCTTCGGGTCGTCCTGGTAGTCGAAGTCGCCGCTATGAAGCACGACGTCGGCCCCTTCGCTCCGGATCAGGGTGAGCACCGCCTGCGCGTTCGAGCCCAGGCCCTGGTCGCCGATGAAGGCGATGGTGAAGTCGACCGGCGGCGCGGCGGACTGCGCCCGGACGGACTCCGCCGCGATCACGGCGGACAACGCCAGGGCGGCCACCGCGGCTCTCATCCGGTCCCTCCGCGCGTGGGAGCGCGCCGACCCAGGCGGCCCGAAGGGCGTCGAGCCCCACGAGATCGCCCCGTGGCGGCGCCCTCTTGGGAAGCTCGCCGCCAGCGCCTGGAGCCAGCCCCACTGCATGAGTTCGTCCGGGCCCGACCGCGTGCCCCGTAAACCTGTATCATACGGGCGGGGAGCCGGGGAGGTGGCAGCGCAGCAATGGCAGGGCAGCGATCCCCATCCTCGCGCGGTCGATGCCGTCAGGCGAGGAGACGCGTCAGCCGCAGCGCCTCGCCCACCGACCACGCCTGGAACGGGCAGCCGCGCGGCGTGTGCGGCGGGTCGCCGTCGGCGATCTCCGGGAGATGCCCGAGGCCCGCGTCGTCGAGGTGCGCGAGCAGCGGCTCGAGGAAGCGCCCGCGCGCCTCGGCGCGCGCCGCCGGCGTGCCGCCCCGGACGCGCACCCAGGCCTCGACGAACCCGCCCATGAGCCACGGCCAGACCGTCCCCTGGTGGTACGCGCCGTCGCGCTCGCGCGGACCGCCCGCGTAGCGCGGCGTGTAGCCGGGCTCGCCGGGCGCGAGCGAGCGGAGGCCGAGCGGGGTCACGAGCCGCGCCTCGACCGCGTCGACGACGCGGCGGGCCCGCTCCCCTTCGAGGACCGCGAACGGCAGGCCGCCGACGGCCAGGATCTGGTTCGGCCGGAACGTCGCGTCGACCGTGCCCGGCCGGTGGTCGACGTCGACGACGTCGGCGAGATGGCCGCGCGTCTCGTCCCAGAAGCGCGCCACGAAGGCGCGCCGCGCCCGCTCGTGGAGATCGGCCCAGCGCTCGGAGAAGCCGCTCCCGATGCGGAGCGCGTTCAGCCAGAGCGCCTCGACCTCGACCGGCTTGCCGATGCGCGGCGTGACCACCCAGTCACCCACCTTGGCGTCCATCCAGGTGAGCTGGACGCCGGGCTCGCCCGCGGCGAGGAGGCCGTCGTCATCGACGTGGATGCGGTAGCGGGTCCCGGCCGCGTAGCCCGCGAGGATCGCCTCCACCGCGCCGACGAGCGTCTGCCGCTCGCGCGCCGCAACATCCCCGGTGAGCTCCAGGAACTCGTGCACGGCGACCACGTACCAGAGCGCGGCGTCGACCGCGTTGAACTCGGGCGCCTCGCCGCGGTCGGGAAAGCGGTTCGGCAGCATGCCCTCGGAGACGGCACCCGCCCACTCGACGAGGATCGCGCGCGCGTCGTCGAGGCGGCCCGTGGCGAGGCAGAGGCCGCGCATGGCGATGAACGTGTCCCGTCCCCAGTCGGTGAACCACGGATAGCCGGCGACGATCGTCTTCCCGCTCCCGCGCCGCACGAGGTACGCGTCCGCCGCCCGGTGAAGGCGCGAGGGGAAGCGCCGCCGGCGCCGCTCCTCCGCGGCGCGCACGGTGGCGAGGTCCTCCGCGGGCTCGTGCCCTTCCGCGGCGAAGACCAGGACCGCCTCGCCCCTGTTGAGGTCCCAGCGGAAGATGCCCGGCGAGGCCAGGTCCTCGACGTGGTCGAGGCCGCGGTCGCGCTCCTCGGTGTAGAGGAAGTTGCGGTACCAGTCCGGCTGGTGCACGTACGTGCCGTTCGTGCGCGCGACGATGGCGGGCAGTCCGGGATACGGCCGCCAGAGCACGCGCCCGTCGGCGACCTCGGCGTCGAAGCGGAACGCCGGGTTCTCGTGGTGGAGGGCGTGATAGTCGCGCCCCGAGACGAGCGGCCGCACGGCGAGCGTCCCGCCAGGTCTCTCGTGGAGCCGCCAGTAGAGGGCCACCGCCGCCCGCCCGGGCGCGACGAAGAGCCCGTGCTCGATCAGGGTGCCGTCGGGCAGACGGAACGTCCACCGTGGCCACGGCTCGGCCGCGAAGCTCTCGATGCGCTCGGCGCCGTCGGGGTGAATGACGTCCGGCGCGTAGCGCTGCGAGGAGAGCGCGACTGCCCCGCCCGGGGTCTCGACCCACGCCTCGAGCCCGTTCACCAGCACGACGCGGCCCGCGGGCGGGGCCGTCGCGGCGAGGAGGAGCGCGTGGTAGCGCCGCGTCCGGACGCCGCTCGCGGTGCCGGAAGCGAACCCGCCGAGGCCGTCGGCCTCGAGCCACTCCGCGCGGCTATGCGAAGGTGAGGACGTTCTTTATCCCGCGCGCCGGGCCGAGCAGCAGGTCGCGGTACGCTTCCACCGGGTAGCGGCCGGTGATCAGCGAGCGGACGGCGGCCGGCCAGCGCTGCTGGAAGAGCGTCAGGTCGCGGATCGCGGCCTCGAACGCCTCGTGCCCCGCGTTCACGGTCCCGAACACGACCTGGTTCTTCAGCACGAGGTTCCGCATGATGACGTCGGTGTCGACCTCGATCGGCGCCTTCCGCCCCGGCACGCCGGTGAACACGAAGACGCCGTTCGTGCCGATCACCTCCATCATCTGGAAGGCGATGGATGAGGCGCCGGTCGCCTCGTACACGAGGTCGATGTTGCCGACCTGCTCGGCGAGCCGCTCGATCGAGGTCTCCTCGGCCGAGTAGTAGTGCCCGCCGATCGCCGCGACCAGCTCGGCCTTCGGGTTGGGCGCCCGCTCGCGCGAGTAGACGGAGGTGTCGTAGCCGGCCGCGGCGAGCGCCATGGCGCCGAGCAGGCCGACAGGCCCGGCGCCGAGGACGACCGCGCGGTGGCAGGCCGTCCGCGGCCTGCCCGGCTCGACCGCGCAGGCCCACGGGAGCCGCTGCTGCACCTGGTCCACCTGGATGAGCGCCTTCTCGGCGATCGTGAGCGGCTCGACGAGGACCGCCACGTCGCGCAGCGACGGCGGGACGAGGTGCATGTAGCGCTCCTCATCGACCACCGTCTCGGTCATGAAGCCGTGCAGGTTCTTGATGCCGCGCTCGGAGAAGTCCCCGGTGAAGCAGAAGTCCTGCCGCCCCGCGCGGCAGGCCACGCACTCGGCGTGCGGGCAGGGACGGCGCACCATCGTGATGACGAGGTCGCCCCCCTCGAGGCGCGTCACCTCCGGCCCGACCTCGACCACCTGCCCCAGCGACTCGTGGCCGATCACGAGGTGCTCGGAGCCGGCCGGCGGGGTGCCGTACTGGAAGGCGCAGATCTCGCGGTCGGTGCCGCACACGCCGACCTCGAGCATGCGGAGTTTGACCTGGGTGGGCGAGGTGAGGCGCGGAGGCTCCTGGTCGATCAGCTGGACTTGACGCTTGCCGGGGACGACGGCGACGGCTTTCATGCGGAGCTCCTTTCGGGGCACACCACCACGTTCATGCGGGTTCGATGCGACGGCGCGGGCACGGGTTTCGGCCCGCCGATCCTACGCCGTCGCCGCGAGCGGCACACGCCACGGCGGGACGACGCGCAGCGCGGCCAGGGTGCGCTCGATGGCCTCGGGGGTGCCCCAGTCGCTCCAGCCGAGGTCGTCGGCGCGCGCGACCATCAGGTGCTCCGGGACGCGCGCCAGGAAGTCGCGCGAGAAATTCCACGAGGCGAGCCGCTCGTACGCGGCGCCGAGCGCGTCCGGCTCTGCGGGTATCGCCGCGAGGGCCGCGACGTCGGCGGGACGAACCTCGCGTACCAGCTCGAGCATGCGCGCCACCCGGCCGACCATCACGAACGAGTTCCAGAGCCCCCCGCGCCCCATGATCCGCGCCGCCTGGGCCGGAGCCGGCTTCTCGTGGAAGGCCACGACGCGGAAGGCCTCGCCGGGGCCGACGAGCGGACGCCCGGGCGCGATGTAGCCGTAGCCCGACTCGGGGCAGTCGGGACGCGCGCCGAGGAGCGCGATCCGCTCGGGATGCGCCGCGACGAGGAACGCCATGCGGGCCACGTGCCGGCGGAAGGCGGCCTCGTCGCGGAAGTCGTGATCGCTCGGGAAGACGGCGACCGTGGCCGCCGCATCGCGGCGCGCGAGCGCCAGGAGGCTCACGAGGAGACCGGGCCCGGTGTCCAGGTTCCGCGGCTGCACGACCACGTTCGATGCGGGAATGGCGGCGAGCTGCGGCCCCGCCAGCGGGAAATGCCCCCGGTTCACGATCGCGAGCGTCCGCTCCTGCGGCACGAGCGGCGCGATGCGCGCCAGGGTCGTCTCGAGGAGGGAGCGGTCGCCGAGGATCCGGCAGTACTGCTTGGGGATGGGCGCGCCGGCGATGAGCCGCGTGAGCGCCTGGAGGCGGGTGCCGTCGCCGCCCGCGAGGACGAGGGCCCAGAGGTGCTCCGTCGGCGCCATCCTGCCGCTTCGATGCAGGTAGCGGTGCCGGCGTTTCGCCGAGCCGTCGCTGTCGGGCCCACGAGAAAGGGCTTATGCCTCTGGCAGGGGGATGGACTCTGTCTCACCCGGGATCGCCGCGAAGCGACGGGCCTTCCAATCTGCCTTGGCCTGCTCGATGCGCTCGCGCGAGCTCGAGACGAAGTTCCACCAGACGTGGCGCGGCCCGTCCAACGGCTCGCCGCCGAAAAGGAGAAGACGGGCGCGCACCGGCGCCGTCACGGAAATCTCGTCGCCGGCGCGGAAGACGAGAAGCTGCCCTGCGTCGAACGATTCTCCCGCGACGTCGAGCCGTCCCTCGGCCACGTGAATGGCACGCTCCTCGTAGTCGGCGGGAAGCGACAGCCGCGCACCGGCGTCGAGGACCGCGTCCGCGTAGAACATCGGCGAGAGGGCGGGCACGGGGGAGCGCCGGCCGTACAGCGCCCCGGCGACGACGTGCACCCGCGCGCCTTCGCCCTCGACCAGCGGAAGCGCGTCGGGCCCGTGCTGGCTGAAGCCCGGCTCGCGCTCCTCGTGCGCCCGCGGCAGCGCGACCCACGCCTGGATCCCGAAGATCGGCGAGCTCGCAGCGCGAGCCTCGGGCGGCGTCCGCTCCGAGTGCACGATGCCTCGTCCCGCCGTCATCCAGTTGACCGCGCCCGGACGGATCGTCTGTACCGAGCCGAGGCTATCGCGGTGCACGATTTCGCCCGCGAAGAGATAGGTGACAGTGGCGAGGCCGATGTGCGGATGCGGTCGGACATCCACGCCGCGACCCGGCGCGAACGTGGCCGGCCCCATCTGGTCCCAGAAGACGAAGGGGCCGACCGCACGCCGCCGTGTCGAGGGGAGCGCCCGACGCACCTCGAAGCCGCCCAGGTCGCGCGTGCGCGGCGAGATGACGGTTTCCAGACCGCGGCAGGTGCCGGCGTCCGCGACGGGCTCCGGGACGGGCTGCCAGCTCATCGACCCGACGATGGCCCATCGGAGTGGGTCGATGCAACCGTGCTCCCGTGATCCATCGGGTCGGCGCCTCGCGCAGCGCACGGGGTTTTGGCTATAGGGCGGCGGGGGGGCGAAAGGAGGCACGCGATGAGCACCGACGACCGCACCGTGTGGCTGGCCGCGGGCGTGCGCACGCCGTTCGTGCACGTCGACGGGCCCCTCGCGCATCGCGATTCGCTCGCCCTGTCGGTGCCGGTGGTGCAGGCGATGGCCCAGCGGGCGAGCGGGCCGGTCGACTTCGCGGTGTGGGGGGCGGTGGTGCTGAACCTCGCCTACAACAACCTCGCGCGCGAGGTGTGGATCGAGGCCGGTCTCGATCCGCACGTCCCGACCTTCACGACCATCATGCAGTGCAGCACCAGCATGGTCGGGGTCTTCCAGGCGGCCGGCATGCTCGAACACGGCGGCGGGGCGCTCGCGCTGGCCGGCGGCGTCGAGAGCATGAGCCGGGTACAGGTGGGCATCGGGCAGAACCTCTCGGACTGGCTGCGCCGCCTGGTGCAGGCGCGTGACCTCGAGAACTGACGAGGTGAGCGCATGAAGCCCAAGTCGCGCAAGCTCGATCTCGAGGCAGCCGCACGGCTCGTGCAGCCACGCGATTCGCTGCTCTGCGGGTTCGTCGCGGGCCAGCCGGTGGGTTTCCTCGACGCGCTCGGCGCACGGACCGACCTCGAGGACGTCGCGCTCTACACGGGGCTGCTCGTCCGGCCGTTCACGCTGCTGCAGAACCCGGGAGTGCGGGTGGTGAGCGGCTTCTTCGGACCGATCGAGCGCATGGCCCGCGCCGCCGGCGCCCGGGTCAGCTACCTGCCCGCCGATTTCAACGGTCTCGAGCGCCGGGCGCTCGCCATGAAGCCGCGCGTGGCGCTCGCCGTCACCTCGCCGCCCGATCGCGAGGGGTGGCTCAGCTTCGGCGTGCAGGCCGGGGCGAGCTACCGGCCGTTCCTCCAGGCCGCGAGCGACCCCGAGCGGCTGGCGATCGCCGAGGTGAATCCGAAGATGCCCCGCATCGACGGGTTCCCCGAGCTCGGCGGCAACCGCGTGCACCTCTCCCAGGTCGACGCGTGGGTCGAGCACGAGACCGAGCTGGTGACGCTCCCCGAGGAGCAGCCGTCGCCGGAGGAGCTCGCGATCGCCCGCCAGGTGTGCGACCTGATCCAGCCCGGAGCGATCCTCCAGTTCGGCATCGGCGCCATTCCCGACGAGATCGCACGCATCCTCGCCGAGCGGCCCGCGGGCGGTTTCGGCATCCACACCGAGATGATCTCGGACGGCGTGATGCGCCTGCACGAGGCGGGCAAGGTGACGAACCGCAAGCCCGTCTACGACGGCTTCACGGTCGCCACCTTCGCGCTCGGCAGCCAGACGCTCTACCGCTGGCTCGACGGCAATCCGTCCGTGCGCATCCTGCCGGTGACCGACGTGAACGAGTCGCGGGTGCTCTGCCGGCTCCCCCGCCTGACCAGCATCAACGGGGCGCTGTCGATCGACCTCGCGGGACAGGTCGCCGCCGACTCGGTCGGCGGCCGGCAGTACTCCGGCACGGGTGGCCACGAATCGTTCGTCAGCGGCGCCGCGGAGGCGCCCGAGGGGCGGAGCTTCCTCTGCCTCAAGTCGACGGCGAAGGTCGGCGGCCAGCGCGTGTCGACCATCGTTCCCGCGTTCAGCGCGGGCACGCGCGTCACCACGCCCCGCCATCACGTGCAGTGGGTGGTCACCGAGCACGGCGCGGTCGACCTGTCCGTGCTGAGCGACACCGAGCGTCCGCCCGCGCTGATCGCGCTGGCGCATCCCGACTTTCGCGAATCGCTGCGGGCCGCGGCGCCCTGAGCTACGGTCCCGGCCGCACGAAGCGGAGCCCGCTTGCGGTGCGGGCGACCTCCTTCTCGATCGGCGTCTCCCGGGTGACGACGCGGCCTCGCGGGTCGCGGAACCGATCGCGGCGGATGAAGCGGACCCGGCGATGATGGCCCCGCGAGCGCACCTCGAGGAGCTGCACCTCCACGTCGAGGTCCCGGACCGTGGCGAAGTAGTGGCGCAGGGCCCGGGCCTGAGCCTCGCTGGCCACTTGCCCCATGCCGCGCAGCTCGTCCACGTCGTGCCGGCGCCAGGCCAGGGCGTAGCGCTGGAGCAGGGCCTCGACCTCCGGGTTCGTGATCTCCGCGCCGGCTCGCAGTGACGGCGTCGGCGGCGCCGGGACCGTCGTCGGAGGCGATGGCGGCAGCGTCGGTGGCAGCTCGGCAGTCGTCGGGGGGGCCGCCGCGATCGCGGCGGGGCGAACGTCGATCTCCCACTCGCGCGCGGTCGCGGATCCCAGGCTGCCGATCGCGAGCGCACGCGCCCGGACCCTACCCACGCGCGAGGCCGCCACGCGCAGCGTCTCCCCCTCACCCGCCGGCACGCCGTTGACCGTCCAGGAGGTGCGCACCGTCTCGCCGCCGGCCGACGGTCGCGTACGCAAGACCAGCTCCACGGTCTCGTCCGGCGCGACCTCGAGCGCCGGGGCGGCAGGACTGGCGACCACGACGGCGGGCGGCCGCGGGGGCTCGACGCGCACGGCCCACCAGCGCTCGGTGGCACCGGCACGTCCCTCGATCCGCAGCGTCACGCGGTGCGTGCCCACTTGCGCGGAGGTCGGGACGAAATCCCACTCGAGCGCCGTGGCCGGAGTGGTGTGGCCGTCCAGCCGCCAGGTGCAGCACTGTCCGCCCATCGGCGGCGCCGCGAAGCGCTGGCGCTCGCCGACGTGGAGACGCACCTTCCGCGCGCGCGGGCTCGCGTCGGCCAGCGACGGGGCTTCGGCGTGCACTCGCGCCGGCAGGAGGGCAACCGCCACGAGGGCGGCGAGCAGCAGCGACGTCAGAGACACGCGGAGGGTAGCCCGCTCGGGTGCTCCCACGCAACGGCGCACGTGGGAGCGCGGATGTCGCACCGACGGTCGCGAGCCGCACGTGGGTCGGCCCCCCGTTGCGCAGCCCGCTCGCAAGTCGACTATAGTCGGGCGGCGTGCCCGGCGGCTCGCCGTCGCTCTCGCCGCCGAGGGAACCTTCTGAGGACCCGCACACCGTACGTCGAGTTCTTCGGGCTCGGGGAGGCGCCGTTCCCGACGACGGCGGATCCCGGGCGCGTCTTCCCCGCGCCGTCGTACGCCGCCGTCCGCGCGGCGCTGATGCGCGGGATCACCGAGCGGCGCGGCCTGCTCTGCCTGCTGGGCGAACCGGGCACCGGCAAGACGCTGCTGCTGCGCGAGCTCCTCGAGGCGCCGCCGCCGGGCGTCCGACCCGTCATGCTGCTGAAGCCGCGCATCGACTTCGAGGAGCTGATCGAGTTCCTCCTCCGGCAGCTCGACCGTCCAGCCGAGACGGGGCTCGCTGCCCTGCGGACGGCGCTCGCGGCAGAGGCCGACGCCGGGCGCAGCGTGGTCCTGCTCGTCGACGAAGCGGAGGCGCTTCCGTCGGGTACGCTCGCCGCGTTGCCCGAGCTGGTCCTGCCCCTCACCAGCTCGGCCAGGAGCGCCGTGCAGGTGCTGCTGGCGGGACAGCCGCCGCTCTCGACCGCTCTAGCGGCGGCCGGGCTCCTGGACCGCATCGGGGTCCTCGCGCACCTCCGGCCGCTCGCCCGCAACGAGGTCGCCGCCTACATCCACTACCAGCTCGCGCGCGCCGGTGCCCGGCGAGAGCTCTTCACGCCGGGTGCCGTGACGACGGTCGCCCTGCTGACCCGGGGTGTGCCGCGGCTCGTGAGCGCAATCGCCGACGCCAGCCTGCTGATGGCCTTCAGGGCCCGCGCGCGCGCCGTCACCGAGCAGCACGTGAGGGCCGCGTGGAAGCGTTCCTCGCTCCTCCGAGCGACGCCCGCGCCGCGGGCCCTGCGCGAGGAATCGATGGCGCTCCCTCCGCCGACGAGCCGGACGAGGGCGCTCCACGAGCCCCCCCGCGCCCTGCCCACCCGGACCGCAGGTCCACGCGAGCACCGTCCCGCCCGGGCGCTCGCCCTTTCCGCGGGCGCGCTCGCTGCAGCGCTCCTCCTCGGGATCATCCTCGCGCGCCCGCCGTCGTGGCAGCGGGGCGGCCCGTCCGCGGCGACGCCGGCGCTTCCCCAGCCCGAGCCCGCCCGCGAGCCGCTGCCGTCGGCCGCCGAGGCCCTCGACGTCGTCGACGCCTTCCGGCGTGCCTACGAAGCGAGGGACACGGAGGCGCTCGAGCGGCTCCTCGCCGTCGATGCCGCCGCCCGCCTCGCCGCGGTCGCGCCCGACGTGCGTGCTCTCGACCGCCTCGCGGAGGTCGCCTACGTGCAGCCGGCGGCGGAGGTGGAGCCGCGAGGCCCGGCCGTGGAGGTGCGCGCGCCCTTCGTGATCCGCTACCGGGACCTGGAGGGCCACACGGGGGAGCTGCGCGGCACGGCCGTGTGGCAGGTCGCCCGCCGGGACGGGGCGGCGCGCATCGTCGGCCTGGCGCGCGAGCTGGCCCCGGGCTCCGCGCTCCCGGACGACCGGTCCTGAGGGACGTGGGCCGCCATCCTCCGCGAGCGCCCCGCGCCGGTTGGATCGCCCTGCCCTTTTCGTCTATAAGATACATGGGTGGTAAGGGGGAGGACGGCGGGGTGTACGAAGCGTTCTTCGGGCTCGCCGATGCGCCGTTTCGGCTGACACCCGACCCGCGCTACCTCTACCTCTCCCCCAAGCACGCGGAGGCCCTCGCGCACCTGCGCGCCGGGCTCATCGAGCCGGGCGGGTTCGTCTGCATCAGCGGCGACATCGGCACCGGCAAGACGACGCTGCTGCGCGCCTTCCTCGCCGACCTCGGCCCCGAGGTGGCGACGGCCTACGTCTTCAACCCGACGCTGTCCTGGCAGGACCTGCTGCAGCGGATCACGCGCGAGCTCGGGGTGCCGACGGCCGGCGAGAGCCAGATCGACGTCATGGATGCCCTGAACGCGCATCTCCTCGCGCAGTGCAAGGCGGGGCGTCTGTCCGTGGTCGTGATCGACGAGGCACAGGCCATCCCCATCGACGTGCTCGAGCAGCTCCGGCTGCTCTCGAATCTCGAGACCAGCACGGAGAAGCTCCTCCGCCTCATGCTGGTCGGCCAGCCCCAGCTCGCGGCCGTCCTCCTCGACCCGGCCCTCGCCCAGCTGAACCAGCGCATCACGCTCCGCTGGCACCTGGGACCGCTCACCTACGCCGAGACCGTCGCCTACGTCCGCCACCGCCTCGGCGTGGCGAGCGGGGGAAGGGCGAAGGGCCTGCTGACCGGACCCGCACTCGTCCTGGTGCACCGGTTCTCGAAGGGCGTGCCGCGCCTCGTGAACATGATCGGACACCGGGCGCTGCTCGCGGCCTTCGTGCGCCGCCGCCGCCGCGTGACGGCGGGCTCCGTCCTGCGTGCCTACCGCGAGATCCGCGCCGTGCCGCTGCATACGAGGGCGCCGGCGCGGCGCGCCAGGTGGGCGGTGGCGGCCGCCGCCATCGCCCTGGTCGTGACGCTCGGCGTGCCGCGGCTCGAGCGCCGGCTCCAGATGGCGGTCCAGGACGCCGCGAGCGTGCCGGCGCCGACGGAGGCGCCGGCCCCCGGGACGACGGCCGCCGAGCCGGCGGACGCACCGGCGCAGCGGACCCGAGGCGCGGCGCCGGTCGTCCCCACGGCGGAGCTCGAGCGACGCCTCGCGCAGGTCGACCCCCAGCGGAGCGCCAGGGCGGCCGTGGACGCGATGCTCTCCGCGTGGAAGGTCGCGTCGCTCCGTCCCGACGAGACGCTCTCCCCCGATCGGCTCGAGCCGATCGCCTGGGAGCGTGGTCTGGAGGACCTGGTTCTGACCAGCAACCTGAGCATGCTCCGCCTGCTCGACCTCCCGGCGCTGCTCGCGTTGCGCCTCCCCGGCACGAGCGGGCCGCGCTACGTCGCCCTCACCGGCACGGACGACGAGCGGGTGGTCCTCGCGGTCGACGGCGAGGCGCTGGCGGTCGACCCGACCCTCCTCGAACGCCTGTGGTTCGGGGAGGCCCACGTCTTCTGGCGCGACTTCGAGGGGCTCGGGCGAACCTTCGGCAACGAGGCCCGCGGCCCGCAGGTCGCCCGCATGCAGCGTCTCCTCGCCCGGGCCGGCGCCTACCAGGGGGCGACGACGGGCATGTTCGACGGCGCGACCGAGGCCGCGGTCCTCGGCTTCCAGCGCTCGCGTCTCCTGGTGCCCGACTGCCGCGTCGGGCGCCTGACGCGTATCGTCCTCTACGCGGCGGCGGGCGGCTACCAGCGGCCGACGCTCGCGGCCGTCGGCGGAGGCGCGTCATGAGCTCGATTCTCGAGGCCCTGCGCGAGCTCGAGCGTCGCCGCCCGCCGGCCACGCAGAGCGCGGCCGCCGCCGCCGAGCCGCCGAGCAACGTCAATCGTGCGGTCGCAACGCTCGGGATCGGCGCGATCGGCCTCGTCGTCGGCGCCCTGGTGCTCCTCCTCTCCATCTGGATCTCGAGCCTGGTGCGCGCGCCCGCGCTCCCGCTCGCGCCCGCGCCTCCCGCCCAGGCGCCCGCACCTCCCACCCAGGCGCCCGCGCCTCCCACCCAGGCGCCCGCGGACGACGCGCAGGCGCCCGCGCCCTCGCACCTCGCGTGGCTCGACAAGGTGGACCCGCCACGGGCGCGCATCGACCGGGGAGCACCGGCGGCACCCGAGCGGCCGGCGCGGAGCCTGGCCGGGCGGCAGGACCGGGTCATGGCCGAGCCGCCCGCGAGCGACGCCGAGACTCCGGCCTCCGCACCGGGGCAGCTCGAGGTCGCCACGATCGACTACTCACCCGACGCCGCCCGGCGCGCCGTGACTCTCCGGCTGAACGGCGCCAGCGTGGTCACGCTGCGCGAGCACGAGTCCGCGCACGGCATCGAGGTGCAGCTGATCCAGCCGGACGGCGTGTACGTGCGGCGCGGGGCGGAGGTGTTCATGCTCGCGCCGCGGCGCTGAGCTGTCTTCCGGGAACGGCCCCGCAAGCCGGGCTCAGACTCTCAGGCCGAGCGCGGGTCCCACCACCGCGAGAGGCGGCTGCGGGGCGGCCCCGGCGAGCCCGCGTAATGGGAGACGTCGTTGAACAGCATCAGGCGCGCGCGCACGGGGTCCTTGAACTCGAGGATGTTGAGACAGCACGGGAGCTGGTCGAGCCGATCGCGGTAGCCCCGCGCATCGAAGCCGAGCAGGCTGCTGACCAGCAGGCGGATCGTCGCCTTGTGCGAGACGACGAGCACCTCGGCACCGGCGTGCCGGCGCACGATCTCGTGGAGCACGGGCAGCGAGCGCGCCATGACGCTGAGACCGGTCTCACCTCCCGCCGGCGCGCAGGTGAGGGGGTCCATCTCCCACGCCGCGTACTCGTCGGGGAGGCGCTCCTCCACCTCCTGGCGACGCAGCCCTTCCCAGCGGCCGTGGCCGATCTCCCTCAGGCCGTCGCGGGCGATCGGGTCGAGGTCGTGCGGATCGGCGACGATCGCCGCCGTCTCCATCGCGCGCTGCATCGGGCTCGCGTACGCGGCCACGAGCGGCTCGTCCGCGAGACGCCGTGCGAGCCGCCTTGCCTGCTCGCGCCCCTCGTCCGACAGCGGCACGTCGGTCGAGCCGGCGAAGCGGTCCTCCGCGCCGAGGACCGTCATCCCGTGGCGAACCAGAAGGATCCGGGTCGTCTCCATCGTGTCCTCGGTCATGAGCGTGTCTCCGCGCCGGCGAGGTAGGCGGCGGCGCCGCGGAGCGCCGTCTTCGGGTCGAGGATGACCTTCACCGGCATGCGGCCGAGCAAGTCGGCGAAGCGGCCCTTGTCGGTGAACGCCCGCATGAACGTGCCGTCGGCGAGCTTCGGCAGGATCTTCGGCGCGATGCCGCCGCCCACGTAGACGCCGCCCGTGGCGAGCGCCTTCAGGGCGAGGTTACCCGCCTCGGCGCCGAAGGCCGACACGAAGATGTCGAGCGCGCGCACGCAGCGCGCCGACGCTCCCGCGAGCGCCAGCTCCGCGATGGTCGCGCTCGCGTCCTCGGCCGCCGCGATGCGGGCGGCGACCTCCGGCGCCTCGGGCGCGTCGAGCGCGCCGTAGATGCTGTGCAGCCCCGGCCCCGAGACGACGCGCTCCCAGCTCACGTGCCCGAAGCGGTCGATCAGTCGGGTGAGGATCCGGATCTGCTCGGCGTCGCGCGGCGCGAAGTCGGCGTGGCCACCCTCCGACGCGCTGACGCGGTGGCGCATCCCGTCCCAGTAGAGGACCGCCTCGCCGAGCCCGGTGCCGGCGGCGATGAGGGCGGCATTGCCGGTGGCCCGTGGGGCGCCGGGGTTGAGGACCGTGACCTGGTCGGGAGGGAGCACGGCAATCCCGTACGCCGTCGCCTCGAGGTCGTTCAGGAGCACTACCCGCTCCAGTGCGAGCCGCCGCCCGAGGTCGAGCGCGTCGATCAACCAGCCGAGGTTCGGCATTCGCGCGCGGCCGTCCGCGACCGGCCCGGCGACGCCGAAGCAGGCCGCCGCCGGCACGTACGCGCCCCGCGCGAGGAAGGTGCGCACGACGCCGTCGAGGCCCGCGTAGCCCTCGTTCACGAAGTGCGCCTCGGCGACCGGCGTGAGGACGCCGCCCGCGGCCGTGAAGAGCGCGAGGTTCGTCTTGGTGGCGCCGACGTCCCCGGCGAGGAGCAGCATCACGATGCCTCCGGCCCTTGCGCCGGCGAGTGCCAGCCGCCGACCCCGGCCGTCAAGCGCGCGGCCTCGTCCGGCCCCCAGCTGCCGGGCTCGTAGATGTGGATCGGCGTCGTGCCGCCGAGGATGGGCTGCACGATCGCCCACGCCGCCTCGACGCCGTCCTCGCGCGCGAAGAGCGTCGCGTCGCCGTGCATGGCGTCGCCGAGCAGGCGCTCGTAGGCGTCCATCTCCTCGCCATCGGGCTGGTGGACGAAGCGGAGCTCGGTCGGGTCGGTGGTCATCTGCTCGCCCGGCCGCTTCACGCGCGCGCCGATCGCGATCGTCACCTCGGGGCTCAGGCGGAAGCGCACGTAGTTCGTCTCGTGCGGGCAGAGCTTGCTGAGCGGGGGCCGCCGCAGCGTGACCAGCACCTCGGTGGTGGTGGCGGCGAGGCACTTGCCCGCCCGGATGAAGAACGGCACGCCGTCCCAGCGCCAGGAGTCGACGTGCAGGCGGACGGCGGCGAACGTCTCCACGGTCGAGTCGGGCGCGACGCCCACCTCTTTCCGGTAGCCACGGAACTGCCCCCGTACCAGGTCGGCGGCGCTGAGCGGGCGGATCATCCGGAAGACCTTCACCTGCTCGTCCCGGATCGACTCGTGGTAGGTGGTCGCCGGCGGCTCCATGGCGAGGAAGCCGACCACCTGGAGCATGTGGTTCTGGATCACGTCGCGGATCGCGCCCACCTCCTCGTAGAGCCGCCCCCGCCCCTCGACGCCGAAGCGCTCGGCCATCGTGATCTGCACGCTCTCGACGTAGTTGCGGTTCCAGATCGGCTCGAGGAAGGTGTTGGCGAAGCGGACGAGGAGGAGGTTCTGCACCGGCTCCTTGCCCAGGTAGTGGTCGATGCGGAAGATCGACGCCTCGTCGAACACCCGGTGGAGCGTCGCGTTGAGGGCCTGCGCCGAGGGCAGGTCGCGGCCGAACGGTTTCTCCAGGACCACGCGCGCGCCGCGCGCGCAGTCCGAGCTGGCCAGCCCCTGGACGACGGTCGGGAAGAGGCTCGGCGGGATGGCGAGGTAGTGGAGCGGCCGCACCGTGTCGCCCAGCGCCTGGCGGAGGGCCGTGTAGGTGGTCGCGGCGTCGTAGTCGCCCCCGACGAAGCGGAGCCGGCTCGCGAGCCGCGCGAAGGCGGTCTCGTCCACGCCCCCGCCGTGACGCTCGATGCTCTCACGGGCGCGCGCCCGCAGGCGCTCGAGCGTCCAGCCGCCCCGCGCCACCCCGACGAGGGGCACGTCGAGGTGGCCGCGGCGGGCCATCGCGTGCAGCGCCGGGAAGATCTTCTTGGCGGCGAGGTCGCCGGTCGCCCCGAAGAAGACGAGCGCGTCGGAGGGGGGCGCGCTCATGTCCGCGGGCCCTTCTCCACGTGGCCGCCGAACTCGAAGCGCATGGCGGACAGCAGCCGGTCCTGGAAGTCGGCCTCGCCGCGCGAGGCGAAGCGCTCGAGCAGCGCGGCGGCGAGGACGTGCGCGGGCACGGCTTCGTCGATGGCCGCATCCAGCGTCCAGCGCCCCTCGCCCGAGTCCGACACCCGTCCGGTGAAGCGCGCGAGCGTCTGGTCGCTCGCCAGCGCCGCGGCCGTCAGGTCCAGCAGCCACGAGGCGATCACGCTGCCGTGCCGCCAGACCTCGGCGATGCGGACGAGGTCGAAGTCGTACTGGTAGTACTCCGGGTTGCGGAGCGGCGTCGTCTCGGCGTCGGCGGCGCGGGCCCGCTTTCCGACGTTCGCGTGCCGCAGGATGTTGAGGCCCTCGGCGTAGGCCGCCATGAGCCCGTACTCGATGCCGTTGTGCACCATCTTCACGAAGTGGCCGGCCCCGTGCGGGCCGCAATGGAGATAGCCCCGCTCCGCCGTGCCGGCCGCCCGGGTGAGGCCGATCGAACCGGCGCCGGGCGCGAGCGTCGCGAAGAGCGGGTCGAGCCGCTGCACGACCTCCGGCTCCCCGCCGATCATGAGGCAGTAGCCCCGCTCCACGCCCCACACGCCGCCGCTCGTGCCGCAGTCGACGTAGCGGAGGCCTCGGGTCGCGAGCTGCTTCGCGCGCTCGATGTCGTCCCGGTAGTACGAGTTCCCGCCGTCGACGACGACGTCGCCCCCCGCGAGGCGCGAGACGAGGTCGCGGAGCGTGGCATCCACCACCGCGGCGGGCACCATCAGCCAGACGACCCGCGGCTTCGCGAGGCGCGCCGCGAGGTCGTCCAGCGAGACCGCCCCGACCGCGCCCTCGCGCGCCAGCGCCTGGACGGCCTCGGGCGAGACGTCGTGCACCACGCACTCGTGGCCGCCGCGCAGGAGACGTCGCACCATGTTGGCGCCCATCCGACCGAGACCGATCATGCCGACTTGCATCCGATCCTCCTCTCGACGACGTTCCCCGTGCGCCCCGACGTGAACGCCCTGCTCGCCCTGCGTACCTCAACCCAATCCCCAACTCCACTTAGGCTCACGCCCTTCCTTCACGCCAGTCCGCGTGCCGCTGCTCCTGGGCTCCGCAACCTCCGTGCCGCACGGAGGGCCACCGGCACCGAGACCATCGACGCAGAAATGGCGAGATCTCGGGCTCTTGGCGCGGCTGCCAACGACGCGCGAGGGGCTGCGTGCCGACGGCCCGGCACCGGTGCCGCGCCGTCGGCAGCGTCAGAGACCCTCGTTGACCAAGGTCCCCACCCCACCGATACTCGCCCACCGGTGAGCGACCCCCACGACCCCGGGTTCCGCGTCGAGCGGGTCGACCTGCAGGACGGCCGGTCCGAGCTGCGCTTCGGGGGGCAGCTTCGCTTCCGGCAGTGCTTCGCCTCGTGGCAGAGCGTGCGCCGCCTGGCTCGTCCTCCGGCCGCGCGCCTGGCGCTCGACCTCTCCGGCGTGGACACGCTCGACGGCGCCGCCACCGCGCTCCTGCTCGCGCTTCGCGACGAGGTCGCCGCGGCCGGCGGCGAGGCCGAGATCGTCGGCGCGCACGGCCGCGTCCGCGCCATGCTCGATCTCTACGGGTTGCACCCACCCCGACCGAGCCTACACCGGCCGCCGGCCCGGCTCGGCATCCTCGACGAGATCGGCCGCGAGACCCTCACGATGCTCAGCGAAAGCCATGGGCTCGACTTCATCGGCGACGTGGCGGTGGCTGGCGCAAGGGCGGTCCGCGCGCCGTTCTCCATCAACTGGGGCGACGTCCCGCGGCTCGTGGAGCGCGCCGGGGCCGACAGCCTCCCGATCGTCCTCGTGATCAACTTCCTGGTCGGTCTCGTGACGGCCTTCCAGGCCGCCGTGCAGCTCAAGCAGTTCGGGGCCAACATCTTCGTGGCCGACCTGGTGGGGCTCTCGGTCACGCGGGAGCTGGCGCCGCTCATGACGGCGATCATCGTGGCCGGCCGCTCGGGCGCAGCGTTCTCGGCCGAGCTCGGCACGATGCGGGTCTCCGAGGAGATCGATGCGCTGCGGACGCTCGGCCTCGACCCGTACGGTTTCCTCGTCTTCCCGCGCGTCGTCACCCTCGTGCTCGTGCTGCCGCTGCTCACGATCCTCGCGGACGTGATAGGAATCGCTGGCGGGCTCCTGGTCGCGATGCTCGGCCTCGACATCACGTCCAACGCGTACCTCATCGAGACGCAGAAGGCCCTGGGGCTCTGGGACGTCTTCTCGGGGTGCCTCAAGACCGTGTTCTTCGGGCTCGGCATCGCGCTCATCGCGTGCCAGCGCGGCCTCGCCGCGCGCGGCGGCGCCGAGGGCGTGGGCCGGGCGACGACCTCGGCAGTGGTGACGAGTCTCTTCGCCATCGTGGTCGTCGACGCGATCTTCACCGTGCTCTTCAATGCCTTCGGCCGCTGACCCACCCATGATCGAGGTCGAGCGCCTGACGCTCGGCTACGGCGACACGGTCGTGCTCGAGAACCTCGACTTCACCGTGCCCCGCGGCGACGTGTTCGCCATCCTGGGCGGGAGCGGGAGCGGGAAGTCGACCTTGCTCCGCGCGCTGATCGGCCTCGAGGAGCCCCTGCGCGGCACGATCCGCATCGCGGGCGCGCCCCCGCCCCGCGAGGGACCCCCGTGCTACGGCGTGCTCTTCCAGTCGGGGGCGCTCTTCGGCTCGATGACCCTCGCGGAGAACGTCACCTTGCCGCTCGCGAAATGGACCAATCTCGACCGCACCGCGATGGACACGATCGTCCGGTCGAAGCTCCGCCTGGTGGGACTCGAGGGCTTCGAGAACCACCTCCCGGCGGAGATCTCGGGTGGCATGAAGAAACGTGCAGGGATCGCGCGCGCGCTGGCGCTCGACCCGCCCCTGCTGTTCCTCGACGAGCCATCGGCGGGCCTCGATCCAGTCACCTCCGCGGAGCTCGACGACCTCATCGCGACGCTGAATGCGAGCCTCGGCATGACGACGATCGCGGTCACGCACGAGCTGCGGAGCATCTTCGCAATTGCCAGGCACTGCATCATGCTGGACGGCCAGACGCACGGTATCATCGCGCGGGGTGAGCCCGCGGCGCTCCGCGACGGGAGCGCCGATCCGCAGGTCCGCGCCTTCTTCAATCCCCGGTCGCGGGCCGCTTGAGATGGCGACCACCGCCACCAACCACTGGAAGCTCGGCCTGTTCGTGTTGCTCGCCGTCGGCGCGACGCTGGGCACGCTCTTCTGGCTCGGGGCGCGGCGGTTCCGTCGCGAGTCGTTCCCGGCGATCAGCTACTTCGACGAGTCGGTGCAGGGGCTCGACGTGGGCTCACCGGTCAAGTTCCGCGGCGTGACCGTCGGCACCGTCGCCGACATCACGATCGCGCCCGATCACCGCCACGTCCAGGTCACTTCCGATATATACGTCGACGCGCTCGCCCGCCTGGGGCTTCGGACCCGGGCACCCAGGTCCGGCGAGGAGTTCATCGATCCGAGATTGCGTGTCCAGCTCGCCTCGGCCGGCATCACCGGCGTCCGCTTCATCCAGACGGACTTCTTCGACCCCGAGCGCTATCCGCCCCCGCGCCTGCCCTTCGAGCCGCCGTGGAACTACGTGCCCTCGGCGCCGTCGACCCTGAAGAACGTGGAGGAGGCGGCCGTCGAGATCATGAACCGCCTGCCGGTGCTCGCGGACCGCGCGAAGGACGCGTTGGCCGACGTGAAGAAGACGCTCGCGTCGATCGACCGCCTGGCCGCCGACCTGGCGGGAGAGGACGGGTCCTTCAAGCAGGCGCTGCAAGAGCTGCGTACGGCGGCGGCGCGCGTCGACAAGGCGCTCGACGAAGCGAAGCTCGGCGCCACCGCGGCGTCGATCCGGGACGCGTCGGCGTCCGTCGGCCAGGCGGCGGCCAGCGTGAGCGACGCGCGCGAGGAGCTGCAGGCGAGCCTGCGGGCGGTGGGCGAGGCGCTCGAGTCAGTGCGCACGCTGGCAGACTCCCTGGAGCGCGATCCGAGCATGCTCCTGCGGGGTCCGCGGGCCGACGGCGCGGTCCCGGCAAAAAGTCGATGAGGAGCCGTCCGTGGCTCCTGGCGGGAACGGCGCTCCTCGGCGCCTGCCTCCTGCGCAATGCCGACCCGCCACGCTTCTTCCAGCCCGGCTCGGTGGCGCTGGATGCGACCGGCGAGGTCGGCGCGTCGCCTCCGGCCGCCGGTGGGGTGGCGATCCGCCTCCGCGCGGTCCGGGGCGCGCCTTTCCTCCGTCACCGCATCGTCTGGCGCGTCTCGGAGGTGGAGTACGGCCTCTACGAGCAGCGACAGTGGATCGACCTGCCGGCGCACTACGCGGAACGCGCGCTCAGGACGCGGCTCGGCGAGACGGCCGGACTGCGGCTGACGGAGGACCCCCGCGCAGCAGCGCTGCGCGTCGACCTGCTCGCATTCGACGAGGTGTTCGCGCCGGCGCACGCGGCCGATGTCACCCTCGCCGTCTCGCTGTGGGACCCGGAGCGCGGGGGCCTCCTCAACCGGACGTTCAGCGCGCGAGTCGGCATCGCCGACGATGAGCCGGCGTCGATGGCGCGGGCGATGGGCCTGGCCCTGGACGACGTCGTCGCGCGGGTGGCGGACGCCGTGGTGATCAGCGTGCGGGCGCGTTGATCGGGAAGCCGTCCGTCCCCCGCATCGCCTCGTGCGGCGGCCGCGCCGCGCGGGCCGGCGGCGCCATGAACTCGGCGCCCACGGGAGCGGTCACGGTCTCGCGCAGGAGCGCGTCGATCGCCCGCTTCGCGTCCGCGTCGAGCGACCAGCCCAACACCTCGTCGAGCGGCTCGAGCTGCTCCGGACTGCGGGCACCCCACAGCGCAACCTGGACGCCGGGCTGGTCCAGCACCCAGCGCACGGCGAGGGCGAGGACGCTTCGCGCGTACCACTGGCGCGCGACGCGCTCGAGCGCGGCAACGGCGCGCAGGTACTGCGCGTAGCGCGGGGGGCGGAACTTCGGGTCGGTCTGGCGCAGGTCGTCGCCGCCGAAGCGGGTGTCCGGCCCCATGCGCCCGGAAAGGAGCCCGCGGCAGAGCGCGCCGTAGGTCAGCGTGGTGATGCCGTGCCACTGGCAGTAGGGGAGCACCTCCTCCTCGGCCTCCCGCTCGAACAGGTTGTAGGGCGGCTGTGCGGTATGGAGCGGTGCCACCTGCCGGAACGCGTCCATCTGCTCCGGCGAGTGGTTGCTGACGCCGATGGCGCGGATGCGCCCGTCCCTGTACAGCCGGTGGAGCGCTTCCGCCGTCTCCTCGATGGGAACCAGCGGATCGGGCCAGTGGACCTGGTAGATGTCGATGTAGTCGGTGCGCAGGCGCCGCAAGGACGCGGCGATCTCCTGCATGATGCGCCCGCGGCTCGCGTTTCGGGCCACCGCGCCATCGCTCCGCCACTCGAGCCCGACCTTGGTGGCGAGGACGACGCGATCGCGGCGTCCCCAGCGCGCCAGCGCCTTGCCCACGATCTCCTCGGACTGACCCTGGCCGTACGCGGGGGCCGTGTCGATCAGCGAGATGCCGCGCTCGAGGGCCGCGCAGATGGTCTGGATCGAGCGCTCCGTGTCGGTTCCGCCCCACATCCAGCCCCCGATCGCCCAGGTGCCGAGCCCGATGCGGGACGGCGAGAGACCCGTGCCCGGAATCTTCACGTATTCCATCAATCGTCTCCCTTCGCAGCG
The DNA here is from genome assembly GCA_005879795.1 of Deltaproteobacteria bacterium. Lineage (NCBI taxonomy): Bacteria > Pseudomonadati > Myxococcota > Myxococcia > Deltaproteobacteria bacterium. The sequence goes on along the minus strand of VBKJ01000130.1, from coordinate 28,620 downwards.
CCGTTCGGGCCGCCGCGCTCGCGTGACTTCGTGCCGATCTCCTCCAGGATCGCCCGCGTCATGCAGCCGGAGGCCGCGAGCACCGCCCCCTGCTCGTGCATCGCCCAGAGCAGGGCCTTGCCGGCAGTGTCGATGAACGTCACGGCGTGGAGGTCGATGCGGATCGAGCGGGCGCCCGGGGCGGCCACCAGGCTTCGCCAGCACGCCCGGAGCTCGTCCACCCAGGGCCCGGCGAGTCGTCCCTCGAGCGCGACCGTCGCCCCGTCGGGGCGTGTCGTCACGGTGATTCGCAGCATCGCCCTGCCTCCCACGTCACGCGGTGCGCTTCAGCTCCGTATCGTAGAGCCGCACCTGGTGGCGTGTCCCGTTCTGGTCGCGACGAAAGGGAAGCCTTCGATCGGCCTCGGCCTCGAGCCGCGCGCGCCAGCGCGGCAGGCCGGTGCGGACGTAGGCGGGGTCGAGATTGAGCGTGTGGCAGATGCTCACGAACGCGAAGGGCCAGTCCGTGGCGTCCGACGCGAACCAGGCGTCCACTTCCGCGACGAGACGCCGCGCGCGGGAGCCATCGTTGCCCACGCATCGGTGCAAGGTGAGGACGGCATCCTGGAGCACGGCGAGCTGCAGGCGCTTCTCGGGCTGGAGCCGGGCCGTGTCGAAGAGCGCGTCGCCGAGCTGGCAGGGGAGCACGGTCTCCGGCTCGAGCTCGCCATCCGGTCGATCGGCGGGGACCCGCATGGGACTCGGCATCGTCATGGGCCGATGGAGCTTTCGGGGTCCTGCCGCGGACCAGGCGCGCCGCGCGGCCTCCTCCCGACGCCGGCGTCGGGGGCGTTCGCCGGCCCGCTCTTGCACTCGAGCCGTTCGACGTTGCAGATGCCGACGTCGCGATACCCGAGCGCCCTCGCCTCCGTGCATTCCTCGTGAAACTTCCGGCAATCGTCCTCGCTCGCTCCCGCTGCGAGCGAGCCACGGCCGGCGGCGAGGACGGCGGCACACGCAACGACGCCGAGCAGCGCCGCCCGGATTCGAGCCCGGCCTGGCCGAGGCGGTGTCGTGGCGGTGATCGGCAGCATGCCTCTCCGTGAAGGCAACTTCCGTGCCCGTGCCGCGGGGGGCGTCAGGACCGCCGAAGTCTACCCGTCGGATCGCGGGTCGGGCGTCGAGCCCGTGGGGCAATGCCGAAACGCCGGTGCCGGCATCTCGGCACGCGCCGAGATGTCGGCGGCCAGCTCACGCGTCGGGGCGGCGGATGCCGATCCTGGTCATCCGTGACTGGAGGGTCGTTCGCTTGAGCCCCAGCCGGGCGGCGGCCCCGTGTGGACCGCCGAGCACCCAGTCGGTCTCGCGCAGCGCGCGGAGGATGGCCTCGCGCTCCGTCGCCTCGAGCGTCGCGTCGCCGCGCGAGGGCACGACCGCGCCGCGGCGGAACTCCGCTACGGGCACGCGCAGGACGGGCCCGCTGGTCAGGATGACGGCGCGCTCGATGGCGTTCTCGAGCTCGCGCACGTTCCCCGGCCACGCATAGCGGCAGAGCGCCGCCATCGCCTCCGCCGGGATGGTCTCGATCGGCTTCTTCATGCGGCGCGCGAACTTCTGCACGAAGTAGCGGACGAGGGACGGGATGTCCTCCGGCCGCTCGCGCAGCGGCGGGAGCAGGATCGGGAAGACGTTCAGGCGATAGTACAGGTCGTTCCGGAACGTCCCGGCGGCGACCATCTCCTCCAGCTCCCGGTTCGTCGCCGCCACCACGCGCACGTCGACCCGCTTCGTGTGCGTGCCACCCAGACGCTCGAACTCCTGCTCCTGGAGCACGCGGAGCAGCTTCGGCTGCAGCTCGAGCGGGATGTCGCCGACCTCGTCGAGGAAGAGCGTCCCGCGGTCCGCCAGCTCGAAGCGGCCGATCCGCTGCGCGATGGCGCCGGTGAAGGCGCCGCGCTCGTGGCCGAACAGCTCGCTCTCGAGGAGGCCCGTCGGGATGGCGGCGCAGTTGATCTTGACGAACGTCCTCCCCCGGCGCGCGCTCAGGTCGTGGATGGCGCGGGCGATCAGCTCCTTGCCCGTGCCGGTCTCGCCGCCGATCAGCACCGCCGAGTCGGTCGGCGCGACCGTCTCCACCTGGCGCAGCAGCTGCTTGAGCGCCGGCGAGTCGCCGATGATCTCCTCGAAGTTGTAGTCGGTGCGGATCTCGTCCTCGAGGTAGACCTTCTCGGCCGCGAGCCTGTCCTTGAGCGCGGCGATCTCCTGGAACGCGCGCGCGTTCTCGACGGAGAAGGCGACCTGATTGGCGACCGCGGCGAGCACCTCCGCGTGCTCGGCGGTGAAGGGCTCGCTGCCGAGCCGGCCGATGTTGAGCGTCCCCAGCCGCCGGCCGTGGAGCGTCAGGGGCACGCAGCACATCGACTGGATGCCCTCGGCGAGCAGCAGGCCGGCGGCGTCGGCCGAGAGCTGCGCGAGGTCCGCTCGCTCGAGCCGCACGGGCGCGCCGGCCGTGAAGGCGGCGCCTGCAGGCGACCCCTCCACGGGGACGGACATGTGCTCTCGCACGAGGCCCCGGCCGGCGAACTCGATCGCCCACAGGTCGAACGCGTTCTGCGCGCCGTCGTAGACCGCGAGGCTCGTGTAGTCGTGCGCCACGACGCGCCGCAGGCACGCCGCGATGGCGCTGAACAGCGCCCGAGGTTCGAGGTTGGAGATGAGCGCGTTGTTCACGTCGAGCAGGAGCTGGAGCCGATCCCGTTCCCGGGCCAGCTCCTGCCGCGCCCGCTGTGCGGCTTCGTGATGAAGCGTGTTGTCGACGGCCAGCGCCACCTGGCTGGTGACCTGCTGCAGGATCTCGACGTCGGCCGCGGAGAAGGCATCTTCGTCCCGGCTCGAGAAGGTGAGCCCGCCGAGACGGCGGAGCGGCGTCGTGAGGGGAAGGACGCAGAGCGACCGCATTCCCTCGGCGCGCAGGATCCGTCTGACCTCGGCAAACCGCGTCTCGCGGTCGATGCTCGGCACGACGAGGGGCCGTTGCGTCTCCCACGCTATACCCGCGGGCGACTCCGGGACGGGCAGCTCGATTTCCGCGATGGCGGTGGGCGCGAGGGAGGCCAGGGTGTGAAGGCGCATGAGATCGCGCTCCGGATCGTGCAGCACGAGCCCGAGACGGTCGAAGCGGGCGACGCGGCCCAGGAGTCCCACCAGATCGCGGAGCAGGCTCGGCAGGTCCCGGTGCGAGGCGGTGGCGCGCGAGACATCGAGCAGGATCCGGTGGACATCGCCCGGGGCGCCTGCGCAGGCACGGTGAGGAGCGCGCGCTGCCCTCGCCGTCGCGTCTGCGATCGTCGGGAGTTCGTCCGCCATGCAGGTGTCGCCCCATGTAGCGTGGCCTTCACGCTGAATCCATGGCCCTCGGCGCCGTACGTGCGCTCGCCGGGCCGGCGCGGGACCACGTGCGTCGACGCTCGATGCCGTGTCGGCCCTGCTCACTGCACCGTGATCGTGCCCTTCGTGCCGAGGGCATCGTCCGCCCCGGGGAAGCCGACCTGCCTGACAACGAAAGTGTACTCCCCGGGGATGAGCGAGCAGACGCTCGCGAACCTTCCCGGTGGAATGGTCGCCGTCAGCTGGTTGTCCAGACCCCAGTCGTAGAGCGGCCAGCGCGCCTGGTCCGGGCCTGCGGGCCCGGGATCGGCCGGGTGGCAGCGGATCTTGTCGACCTGATCCCGCGGCTCGACGAAGGCGAGCGTCATCGCGTGGCCGGAGTTGTTCTCGAACTCCAGCACATCGTCCTTGCTCATCATCAGTGCCGCGGGGCGGATCAGCTCGCTGTCGACCACGATGATCTTGTGTGCGGTGCCAGTGCGGTTGCGCGTGTCCTCCGCTGCGGACGCGACCCCGGCCGCGAGCGCCAGGGCCAGTGCCAGGGTCACGATGCCGCTCCCTCTGATCATGGAGACCGCCCGCGCACGCATCTCGGTGCTGTCCTCACGACGTTCTTGTTCCATGTGCGACTCCCTCCTTGCGACCTTCACAATGGCCGTTGGCCGCCATTCGCAACTGCCGTGCCGCGCCCGCGCAGGGACGACGTCGCCCGCAAAACCAGGGAAACCCGCGGGCTCACGGCGTGCTCGACGATGTGGCTCCGCGAGCTGCTCGCCGACATTTCGGCACGGTGCCGACTGCTCGGCAGGATGAGCTGCGCTTGCGCTCTTCGACGAAGCCCTTCGTCGAGGCGGGAACGCGCGACGGACGATGGCGCAGATCATGCACCAGAGCGGCCACGAGGAGGTCACGCTCATGAGGCCATTCCTGCCCGGTTTGATCGCGTTCGGCCTGCTCTGCGCCGCGACCCGCGCGCCGGCGGCCTGTCGTTGGTTCGGGACCCAGCTCGAATGCGACCTCGGCGGCAACCAGCTGGTGATCGGCACGCAGACGGCGGCGGATCCCGGCTACGCCACGCCCGTGCGGCCCCAGCCCTTCGGCGGCGGCCTCTTCGACGGCCGCGCCGTCCCCGACCGGCCGCTCCGGCTCGAGCTCCAGAACGTCGGCACCGACCCCGGGCTCTGCCGGAAGTTCGGAAACGAGACCTACTGCTACTGACGTGGGGGCACGAGCCGCCGGCGTCCTCCGTGGGCGCCGGCCGCCCGGGCGCTCACGCCGTCGATCGCGTCGATCACCCGCGGCCACACGGCGCGCGGGAGGTCGTGCCCCATGCCCTCGATGACGAGGAGCTCCGCCCCGGGGACGAGCGCGGCGGTCTCGATGCCGTGCGCGACGGGAACGAGCGGATCCTCGGTGCCGTGGATCACGAGCGTCGGCACGCGCACGTGCCGGAGCGCCGGCGCGCGGCTCCCCGCGGCGAGAATGGCGAGCATCTGGCGCGCCACGCCGGCGGGGTGAAAGCAGCGGTCGTAGGAGCGTCCGGCGCGCTCGCGCACGCGCGCCTCGTCGAAGGGGAAGCCCGGGCTGCCGATGGTGCGGAAGACCTTGGCGGCGCGTGCCATCGCACCGTCGCGATCGCGCGGCGGGGGCTCGAGGAGCGCGGCCACCGCCTCGGGGCGCGCGCGCGGCAGCTCGCGGTCGCCGGTCGTCGACATGATCGAGGTGAGCGACAGCACGCGTGCCGGACGCTCGATCGCCAGCGTCTGCGCGATCATGCCGCCGAGCGAGGCGCCGACGACGTGTGCGGCCGCGATGCCGAGCGCGTCGAGCAGCCCCGCGGCGTCGGCCGCCATGTCGGAGAGGGTGTACGGCGCGGCCACCGGGCGGCCGAGCGCGGCCGCCGCCATCGCCGCGGCCAGGTCGAGCGCGCGCCAGCCGTCGATCTTCGTCGACAGCCCGACGTCGCGGTTGTCGAAGCGGATCACGCGGTGGCCGCGCGCGGCGAGGGCGGCGCAGAACTCCTCGTCCCAGAGGATCATCTGCGCGCCGAGCCCCATGATCAGGACGAGCGGCCGCCCGCCCTCGGAGCCGAAGAGCTCGTACTCGAGCTCGATGCCGTTGGCGCGGGCGCGGGGCACGGTCAGAGCCCGAGCGTGAGGCGCGCGATGCGGTCGCGCACGACGGTCGGCACGAGCTGATCGGCGAGCGCGAGGACCTGCGCGTCGTAGCCGACGAGGTAGCGGGCGCAGGGGAACCAGGCGCCGAGCGCCCGCCCGATCACCGCGGCGACGCTCGCCGGGTCGCCCATGAACGGCTGCCAGAGGCGTATGCCGGTGCGCGAGCGCCGGTAGGCGGTGGCGTAACGCGAGCCCTGCCGGCTCTCCGCCTCGCGCTCGGCCTCCTCCCAGATGCGGGTGCGGAAGCCCCCGGGCTCGACCAGGATGACCGCGATGCCGTCGCCGGCGACCTCCATGCGGAGCGCGTCGCTGAGCCCCTCGAGGGCGTGCTTGGCGCCCTGGTACCAGCCGGTGAGCGGCGTCGTCGTGCGGCCGTAGATCGAGGAGACGTTGACGATCCGCCCGCCGCCCACCGCGCGCATGTGGGGGAGCGCGAGGCGGGCGAGCCGCATCGGCGCCATGACCATCGTCTCGAGGAGCCGGCGCGCCTCCGCGTCCCCCACGTCCTCGACCGCGGCGTTGAGCGTGTAGCCGGCGTTGTTGACGAGCCCCCAGGGTCGGAGGTCGTCGATCATCCACTGGCAGCGCGCGGCGTCGGTGACATCGAGGAGCACCGTCTCCACCTCGAGGCCCGCGGCGGCCGCCGCCCGCTTGAGCGCGCGCGCCTTCGCCTCCGAGCGCACGCTGCCGACGGAGCGGAAGCCGCGCCGCGCGAGCTCGAGGGCGGTGGCGAGCCCGATGCCGGAGTTCGCGCCCGTGGTGAGGACGGTACGCGCCATGGGGGCGCGAGGGTAGCCGGCCCGGGCGGGTCGCGGCAACGGCGCCCGGGCGTCCGCTCAGTACGCTCCCGCGTGCTCGTGGCGGGCGGCGTCCGGAGCATGCGGGCCGTCAGTGGCTGAGCCCGCGACGGTGGGATTGCTTTCGTGATCGCGCTGGGAGACACGAGGTCGAGGGCGACGCCGGCCGGCTCGAGGTGATCACGACCTCGCAGAAGCTCGCACACCGGACGACTCTCAAGAAGACCTTCGGCGGCCGCGCCTCCTACGCCTGGTCGGATCGCGACGGGAGCCTCTTCGCCACCTGGGAGCGCGACGCCGACCAGGCGTGAGCGCAGGCGGCCCGGCGGGCTCGGCTTCGACGGTTGTGGCGCGTCGGCGTGCGATGCTTGCGTCCCCTGCCCCGCTCCGACATCACCGAGCTGTGACCCCCGACGAGCCGGACCCCGCTCTCGCCGACCGCGCGCCTGTAGCCACGCGCCACGACCTGCAGCTCGGACGGCGGCTCTTCCATGTCGTGAATGGGGTGTCGACTGCCACGGCCTACACCCTCTTCTTCACGCACGAGCAGGTGATCCACGTCTTCGGGACGATCGCGTGCGTCGTCTACGTCGTCGATCGCGTCCGGATCGCGTATCCGGAGGCCGTCGCGCGCCGCGCGCCGTGGGTGAACCGCCTGCTCGTGCGCGCCGAGGAGCGGGTGCGCGAATCGGCGATGATCCCCTATGCGATCGCCGTGCTGTTGACGATTCTCACCGTCCCCAAGCCGGCCGCGCTGGTCGCCATCTACACGCTCGCCGTCGCCGACCCGCTCGCCGCCGTCGTCGGCATCCGCCATGGCCGCCGACGCATCGCGCACAACCGGAGCCTCGAGGGCTCGCTCGCCTTCTTCGGGGCGACAGTCGTGATCGCGGCGCTCGTGCTCGGCCTGGGCGCCGACGCCTCGCCGCTCGCGATCGCCGGGGCATCGGGCACGATCGCGCTCACCGCCGCGGGATGCGAGCTGCTGCCGCTGCGCATCGACGACAACTTGACGATTCCGCTCTTCGTGGGCTTCACCACCTGGATCGTCGCCGCGCTGTTCGGGGTGCCGCTCGGTTGAGCGACCGCCGGGCGCCCAAGGCCGCCGGGCTCGCCACGGGCGTTGACGCTCTCACGTCCCCGCGCGCTACAATCGCGCGCGGAGGGACGAGCCATGGCGCGCATCGACGGCGGCGAGATGCTGGTCCGCGTCCTCGAAGCGCAGGGCATCCGCGAGGTGTTCACCCTGCACGGAGGCCATCTCGACGCGATCTACCAGGCGGCGCGAGGACGCGGCATCCGCTGGATCGACACCCGCCATGAGCAGGCCGCGGGCCACGCGGCCGACGGCTGGGCCCGCACCACCGGCCGCGTCGGCGTCGCGATGGTCACGGCCGGGCCGGGCGTGACCGACGTCGTCACGGCGGTCGCGAACGCGTACCTCGACTGCATCCCGACGCTGTTCATCGCCGGCGCCGCGCCGCTGCGCGACGCCGAGACGCTGCCGCTGCAGGGAGGCTTCGACCAGGTGGCGCTCCTGCGGCCGATCACCAAGTGGGCGCATCGCGTGACTCATACCCACCGCATCCCGGACCTGGTCGCTCAGGCCCTCCGCACGGCCACCACGGGCCGTCCCGGTCCCGTCTTCCTCGAGATCCCGATCGACGTGCTCTTTGGGCGCGCCGACGAGGCGAAGGCAGTCTTCCCGCAGCACGTCTGCCCCGAGGCCGCTCCCACGCCGGCGCCTGAGGCCGTGATCCGCGCGCTCGACTGGCTCGCGGCGGCCGAGCGGCCGGCGATCATGGCCGGCGGCGGGGTGTGGTTCTCCGGGGGCGGACCGGCGCTCCTCGCGTTCGCCGAGCGCGCCGGGGTGCCCGTGTTCGCGAACGGCAAGGCCCACGGCGTCGTGCCGGCGGACCATCGCCTGTGCGGCGGCGGGTTCGGGACGCTCGCGGTCCTCCTCCAGGGCGGGACGCCGCCCGACGTCGTGCTCCTCCTCGGCGCGCGGCTTGGTCTCTTCACCGGCGGCCAGGGCGGGGGATTCCTCGCCCGGACGCCCCGCCTGATCCAGGTCGACATCGAGGGCGCGGAGATCGGGCGGAACCGTGACGTCGCGCTCGGTATCGTGGCCGACTGCCGCGAAGCGCTGCGGGCCCTCGAGGCCGCCGCCGGCGAACGCCGCTGGCCGGACCGGACCGCGTGGCAGCGCGCCGCGCGCGAGGCCCGGGAAGTCCCGCGCCGTCTCTTCGCGCCTGCGCTCGAGAGCGACGCGGCTCCCATCCACCCCTTCCGGCTCGCCCACGAGGTGGCGCGTGCCGCCGGGCCCGAGGCGATCCTGGTCGCCGACGGCGGCGAGACCGCGAGCTGGCTGGAGCTCGCCGCCGACGTGCGGGGCGGCGGCCGCTGGCTCTCGCACGGCTACCTCGGCTGCCTCGGGACGGGCATGCCCTTCGCCATCGCGGCCAAGGTCGCGTACCCGGCGCGGCCCGTCGTCTGCCTGGTCGGCGACGGCAGCGTGGGGCTCAACTTCGCCGAGTTCGACACCATGGTGCGCCACCGGCTCCCGATCGTGACCGTCGTGAACAACGACCGGCAGTGGGGCATGTCGGCCCACGGCCAGGATCTCATCTATGGCGAGGGGCGGCGCGTCGTGACCGAGCTCGCCCCCACCCGCTACGACCTCGCGGCGGCTGGCTTCGGCTGCCACGCGGAGCACGTGGAAGAGCCCGGCGCGCTCGCGCCGGCGCTGGCGCGGGCGCTCGCCGCCGGCCGCCCCGCCTGCGTGAACGTCCTCACCGACCCGAGCGTCATCTCCCCGATCACGATTGCGATGGTGGGCTCGCCTCGGCCGGCGCCGGCGCCGGCCTCCGCCGAGAAGGAGCGTATCCAGGTGCCCTACTACCCGGACCTGGAGCAGGAGTAGGACGCCCGGCGGCGCCGCGGAGTCTACCCCCTCGACGATCGACACAGCATGACGCCGGGGCTATCTCGGCGGCGCGATGGCGATGGCGGCAACGAGGCCGGTCCTCATCGAAGCCGGCTCACGCACCGGCACCCGACCCCGACTCGGGTCCGTCGACCTGCTCCGCGGCCTCGTCATGGTCATCATGGCCCTGGATCACGTGCGGGATTTCTTCGGGAACGCCCATTTTCCGCTATCCACCGCTACCGCCGCTGCTGCTGCGGCTGGGCTGGCGATCAGAGGCCGCCCGAGACGATCCGCTCGGGTGGCTCTTCGGACCGGCGAAGCGGCGCCGCGCCGAGACTCGCCAGTACGCCGCGAGGGCGATCGCGAGGGACAGCATCGTCCACAGCACCAGCTCGTTCGGGGGTAGCGCGAAGACGACGACGATGAAGACGACCCAGAGGATCGCGACCACGTTGAGCGCGACGCCCCAGCGCCCGAGACTCCAGGGAGCGTTCGCGGGCTCGGTGTACTCCCCCCGGCGCCGGTGGCGGTTCCGCCAGTTCAGGTAGATGGGGATCACGTACGCGAGGTACAGCGTGATCGTGCTGATCGACGTGACCACGGAGTACGCCGCGGCATAGGCTGTCATGAGGACGGCGAGGAGGCTGGTGGCCACGATCGCCGCCGCCGGCGTCCCGTGGCGCGGACTCACTCGCTTCAGGAGGCCCGCGCCCGGCATCCCGTCGTCGCGGGCGAACGCCCACCACATCCGCCCCATCGAGGTGATCGACGCCAGACCGCAGAGCCACATGGCCCCGCCGATGACGATCGCGATCACGTTCGCGAAGACGCGCGACAGGTTGCCGTAGACGATCTGCAGCACGGGATACGCGTCGTTCGCCGTCGCCGCGATGTCGCCGCCGGGGATGCTCCACGTGAGGATCATCAGGAGCACGTAGCCGACTACCGCCGACACGGCGACGGAGAGGAACACGCCCCAGGCGGAATTCAGGCGGGCCATGACGGTCTCCTCCGCCACGTGGGCGGAGGCGTCGTACCCGGTGTAGGTCCACTGCGCCTGGAGCAGGCCAAGGACGAACACGAGCGCGAAGGGCGCGGCGGCGTACGCCGACGCGAGCGCGGGGAGCAAGGCGAAGAGCGGCGACGGCAGCTTCAGGTCCGCGATGACTAGCCCGGGCCCGGTCCGTCCGCCGCCGAGATCGGCGGAGACCGCCTCCAGCGGGCTCACGACGGTCGCCCTGTGGAGGAGGAACCCGGCGCTGTTGTGATGGGTCCCGAAGAAGGTCAGGAGCGCGGTGATCAGCACGACGCCGCCGACGTGCCACCACACGCTCAGGGCGTTGAGTCGCGCCGTCAGCCGGATGCCCACGATGTTGATGATGACCTGGGGAATCATGATGAGGACCATCACCACGAGCTGGAAGTACCAGCTGGTCGCGCTGCCGAACACCGGGACGGCGACGCCGGCGGGCACGCCGGCGATGCGGGTCGCCGCGCCGATGATGTAGGTGGCGGCGGCGACGTTGATGCCGGCGGTGATCGTGACCTGCCCGATCATGTTGAGCCAGGCGGTGACCCACGCCCACGTGCGGCCGCCGAGACGGAAGGCCCAGAAGTAGAGGCCGCCGGCCGTGGGATAGGCCGAGGCCAGCTCGGCCATCGAGGCGGCGACGCAGAGGGTGAAGAGGCTGACGACCGGCCATCCGACCGAGTTGATGATCGGCCCGGCGAACTTGAGCCCGTACCCGAAGAGCAGGACGGCGCCGGTGAGGACCGAGATGATCGAGAACGAGATCGCGAAGTTGGAGAACCCGCCCATCTCGCGGAAGAGCTGCTGCGCGTAACCGAGCCGGGCGAGGTCGCGAACGTCCTCCTCGATGATCTCCTGACGCGTGCGTCCCGACACAGAGATCAGCCCCGCGCCAGAAGAGGACGGGCGACCGGGCACGAGAAGCTCACACGGGTCGCCCGGCGGACCGATCGGTGCTCAGGGCAGGAACCGGGCCTTCTCCTCCGCGGACGGCACGCGACAGCTGTCCCGGCGCCCGAACCAGCGGTACCGGTTGCGGGCGACGAGTCGGTATGCCGGGGTCCGAATGAAGCGCGGCACGAGGCGCAGCAGGCTGAGCAGCCACCACACCCCACCGAGGCGCCGATAGACCTCGAGCGAGGCGTCCGACTCCTCGTGGACGCCCCGCTCGTCCAGGTAGATCATCGACCATTGCCGCGGGTCGCCGGCGAGGGGCGGCAGCAGCTCGCGAGCGGTCTCTCCCTGCAAGGGGGCGAAGCGGAAGACCTCCCGCCGGTCTGCCCGCAGGATGAGATCGACGAACCGGTTGCACATGGCGCATACCCCGTCGAAGAAGATGATGGGGTGCTCGAGCGCGCTCGACCGCGAGGCCCCGGCCGTCATCATGGTCGTTTGCTGCGCGCGACCCGTCACGACGTCTCACCATGCCAGATCTGCACGACGCGCGCGAGGAGCAGGAGACTCCTAGCCGACCACGTCGTAGGGTCGCATCATCTGGTTCTCTTCATGCTCCACGATGTGGCAGTGGAAGACGTACCTGAATCTGTCGCCGGGATGCACGGGAGTGCCCGACGGCAGGTCGAACTTCGCGATTATCCGCGTCACCTCTCCCGGGAACGACTGTACCGTGTCCTTGCATCAGGGACAGTTGACCGGGCACCCGCAAGCGTTGGGGATACCGTTTTCATCAACTCCACAGCTTCTCCCACCCGTGCAATCGGTGCCATCTGGACAGAAGCAGTTGCAGTTTCCACCTCCAGGTATCGTCGTAGTCGTAGTACCCGCGTTGCAGTCCCGACCACATACGCTGCCGGCGGTGCAACAGACGAGTGGGGCGCCACAGGCTACGGGTCTGTCGGCGGGACAGGGATCAGTGCACCCCCCCTGACCGCAGACACTTCCCGGTGTGCAGCAGTATCCGTCACAAGCCACCGGAAGCTGCGCAGAGCAGCACCCGGCAGTATTGCATGTGGCATCCGAAGGACAACAGAATCCCCCTTGTCGACATTCGAGGGGGAAGTCAGTCGGGCATCCAGCAGGTGGGAGTGTCGTCGTGGTTGTAGGAGGATTCGGCACGCACGTCGATGTCCCATGGTCGCAGTAGGGGCTCCCGCGTGGACAGAAGATGGTTCCACAAGCTTCCGTTGTTGGTGGCTTCGGCCGCTTTAGTGGAGGCAACGGGCACTTCACTCCCGGTGGCGGCTGTATGATGCACTGCCCTTGAGAGCACTGCTGACCACCTGGGCAGGGATTCAGTCGGCTACAAGGTCTGGCACATTGTGCGTCAGCCGGATTGCCGAGGCAGCTATACACCATTTCCTTCAGGCACCGCTTGAACAAGCACCCCTTTACGAAGACGTTGCGGCAACGGTCTCTATAGAAGGGGCACGAGGTGTAGCACATGACACGACGGACGTGGTTCTCATGGTGGACTGTCCGACGTAACGACGCGGGCGCAACGGTGGTGCTGAGGAGCAGAGCCAACGCGACGAGTACCTTCTTCATCATCCCCCTCGTGTCTTGTAGTCACCTTATCTGGGAGTCGTGGTGCTCACATCCGTGGACGGGGCCGGCGATCCTGCGCCGGCGGCGATGCCGGCGTGAACGGGCAAGGCGGCGGCAAGGGCGAGTCTCAGAACCATCGATCGCTTCGAGCGAAGACTGCGAGCTCCTCCCCCCGAGTGGTCCGAGCTACTCGCCCCGACGTGGGTCCGAAGCAGCCTGCCTACCCGATCATCTGCCCTCGGTGGCAAAACCCGTGCCGCGCGGCGCTAACGTGCTATCAGCCTAGAGGCGAGCGCGGAGGCCCCTGAGCCAGCGGCTGCTACGGCATCTTTGTGACGGGGCGGCAGCGGGTTACCGGGTGGTTCGCGCCCAGAGGCAAGACGCCTCTCCTCGTCGCCGGTATCGACCACCCCCCGATCTTGGAACCCGCAGTCCGTCGCCCGGCGAGGTCAGGGGTTTCGGGGAACACAGCTTGGTCACCGTGATCCGCGACATGGTTCGGGAACGGGTGCGGGAAGCGGTCGGCTCTCTCAGCTCGAGATCCCGGCGGGTCGAGCGGCCGCCGTCGGGAGCCCGCGCGTGCCATCGAGACCCGCAGAACGCGCGTCGCGTCGGTCGTGAGGTCGTCCCGCGAAGCGCCCTCCGCGAGGCCGACGGCCTCCTAGCTTCTCTCCTCCTCCGCCTTCGTCACGCTGGCGGCGGTCTGACCGAAGAGCATCTTGCGGGCCTCGTCGTCGAGGGGCGCGGTGCGCCGGAGCTCCTCGCCGGCGGCCCGGCCCTTCCGTACGGCCGGCCGCCCCGCGACACCGTCCCACCAGCGGGCGACGTGGGGGAAGTCGGCGAGAACCCGCTTGCCCTGGTACTCGGGAAAGACCCACGGCCAGGTCGCGATGTCCGCGATCGAGTACTCGCCCGCGAGGTAGGGCCGGTCCGCGAGGCGCCGTTCGAGGACCCCGAGCAGGCGGTTCATCTCGTTCGCGAAGCGCTCGATCGCATAGGGGATCTTCTCCGTCGCGTAGTTCGCGAAATGGTTGAGCTGCCCGGCCACGGGGCCGAGGTTCGCGACCTGCCAGGCGACCCACTGGAGCACCTCGTACCTGCCGCGGACGTCGCGCGGCATGAACCTGCCCGCCTTCTCGGCGAGGTATTGGAGAATCGCGGCGCTCTCGAAGATCGCCACCGGATCGCCGCCGCCCGGCGGATCGTGGTCGACGATCGCCGGCATGCGGTTGTTCGGAGAGAGCCTCAGGAAGGCCGGCGAGAACTGCTCGCCCCGGCCGATGTTCACCGGCTTCACGGTGTACGGGAGGCTGCACTCCTCGAGCATAATGCTGATCTTCCAGCCGTTCGGCGTGGGCCAGTAGTAGAGGTCGATCATGGGAGCGCACCTATCCCGGGCACACACCTCTGGCAAGGGTGCCAGCTCATCTGACCAGAGTCCGGCGACAAGGCGCACCGCGCAACGTCTGACAGGCGGGATTCGGTCGTCGGCCTCGCTGAGGCCGCCGCAGCGAGGACGCGGAGGGGGTTCACGCAGCGCCGACGATCGACACGAAGCTCACGCACCGCCCCGGGGCCCCGCCCAGGTTGTGGGTGAGACCGAGCTTCGGCTGCGCGATCTGACGCGGCCCGGCCTCGCCCCGGAGCTGGAGCCACATCTCGTACATCATGCGGAGCCCGCTCGCCCCGATCGGGTGGCCGAAGCTCTTGAGCCCGCCGTCCGGGTTCACCGGCTGCGGGCCCTCGCCGTCGAAGCGGCCGTCGAGGACGTCCCGCCACGCCTGGCCGCGCGGCGAGAAGCCCATGTCCTCCATGAGGACGAGCTCCGTCGGCGTGAAGCAGTCGTGCACCTCGGCCATGCTGATCTCGGCGCGCGGGTCCTTCACGCCCGCCTGCCGGTAGGCGTCCCGCGAGCTGGCGACCACCTCGGGGAAGGTCGTGAAGTCGTAGTCCTGGCTGTAGTAGCCCTCCGCTGGCCCCGCCGCGAAGGAGAGCGCCTTGATGAAGATCGGATGCTTCGCGTAGCGGTGCGCGTCCTCGGCCCGGCAGAGGATCGCCGCCGCCGAGCCGTCGCTCACGCCGGAGCAGTCGAAGATGCCGAGCATGCCGGCGACCGGGGGCGACTTGCAGATCGTCTCGATCGGCACCTCCTTCCGGAACTGGGCCTTCGGGTTCTTCGCCCCGTTCTTGTGGTTCTTCCACGCGATGCGGGCGAGCACCTGCTTGAGCGTGTCCTCCTCGACGCCGTACTTCTTGGCATACGCCGGGGCGAGCAGGGAGAACGTGGCCGGCGCGGTCATGTTCGAGAGCGTGCCGTCGTTGGGCGGGTTCGCGCCGACCAGCCCCGAGTAGCCCGAGTCCTTGAGCTTCTCCACGCCGATCGCCATCACGAGATCGTAGGCACCGCACGCGACCGCGTAGGCGGCGTTGCGGATGGCCTCGCTGCCCGTGGCGCACATGTTCTCGAGGCGCGTCACCGGCTTGTAGGGGATCTTGAGCGCCTCGGAGAGCATCAGGCCCGAGAAGCCGCTCGCCATCGTGCCGAGCCAGTAGGCGTCGACCTGCGCGGGGTCGATGCCCGCCGACCGGTACGTTTCCGTGGCGGCGTCGACGAGGAGGTCCTCGGGCCCCTTGTCCCAGTGCTCGCCGAACGGCGTGCAGCCCATGCCGACGATCGCGACGCGGTCCTTGATCCCGTTGCTGGCCATGATCCCCTCCTTCAGCGCCCTGGACGGGCCTTCCAGAAGTAGTTGTGCACACCCTGCGCGGTGAACAGGCGCCGGAACGTCATCTCCAGGTGATCGCCGATCGCGACCCGCGCGGGTTCGACGTCGGTCAGTTCGCAGGAGAAACGGCCCCCGCCCTCGTAGTCGACGAACGCCGCCACCACGGGCGGCTGCAGCGAGTAGGCGAGGTGATCGAGCGTGTAGGTCGCGACCCGGCACGAGGTGTCCGCGAAGCGCTCGTCGCGCATCCGGTCGACCGCCCCGCACTTCACGCACACCCGCTGCGGCGGCAGGTGCCCGGTCTGGCACTCGAGGCAGCGCGAGCCGACGAAGGCGAGCTTCCAGCGCTCGTGCCGGCGCATCGGAGGGGCCGCCGGCCGCTCGGGGTCGGGACGTCGCGGCGGCTCGAACGGCAGGATGCCGCGCCACTTGAGGTAGGTGTTGTACGCCAGCTCGTTGCGTTTGGACGCGATCCAGCGGTCGACCTTGCGCACGGGCCGCATGCCCTCGATCGCGTCGGTCACTTCGAGGACGAGGGCGTCGGCGCCGTCGGCCTCGCACACGACCAGGATGCGGTCGCCCGGCTTCGCCCGGTCGAGCACGCGCGCGAGGAGGAGGCCCGCGTGGGCGACGCCGGTGCGACCGACCGTCGCGGCCAGCGGGTCGGCCACCTGCTCGGGCCGGAGGCCGAGCGCCTTCGGGAGTCCCGCCATGCTGCGCGGGTTGGTCCCGTCGAGGATCACCGTGGCGAGGGCCGACGCCTCGACGCCGGCGGCCCGGAGCGCCCGTCGGGCGGTGTCGGTGATGGCCGGGGCCATCGTGTCGGCCGTGAAGCGCTCCTCCCACTGCTTCGGGAAGCGCTCCTCCGGAAGGCGCCACACGTCGAGGATCTCGAGCGTCGCCGAGGCGCGGCCGAGCATCCGGGCGATCGCCTCCCGGTGATTCCCGGTGACGAACGCCACCGCGCCGTCGCCGCCCTGGCTCTCGCGTGGGCCGCCCGGCGCCCCGACGATCACGTCGCTCGCGCACACGAGCGTGCGCCGCCCCGCGGCGGCCAGATCGAGGCCGAGCAGCAGCGCCGCGAGGCCCATGCGCGACGAGCCACCCAGCTCGACCGAGCTCACGGTCTCCGGGAGGTCGAGCGCCGCCTGGATGGTCGCGGTGTCGAGCTTCTCGGCGTAGGCGGGGCTGGTGCTGGCGAACAGCACGGTGTCGACGGCGACGTCGCCGCGGACCGCGTCCCGCGCCGCCTCGACCGCCATCGACACGGAGTCCTCGTCGTAGCTCGCGACCGCGCGCTCCCCCTTCCCCGCCCCCATGGCGGCGCGCGAGAGGCGGAAGTAGGGGACGTAGCTCCCGTAGCGAACGATCCCTGCCAACTTGGCCCCTCCTGCGGCCCTCCCGGCCGCACGCGGCGACATTGCCACAGGCGGCGGGCCAGAACCATACGACCTCTTCTCAGATCCTGATCGTCAGATCAGGCCCGGCCGGTGAGCCGGGCACGCTCGAGGACGGCCTCGAAGATACGCACCGAGGCGGCGTCCACCAGGATGCCGCCCGTGCCCGCCGCGCCGGCGCCGCCCCGGGAGGCCCCCTCGTAAGCCTCGCACATGCGCCGCGCGAGCGCGATCTCCTGCTCCGTCGGCGCGAAGACGTCGTTGGCGATCTCGATCTGGCTCGGGTGGATCGCCCACTTGCCGACGAAGCCGAGCGTCGAGGCCCAGGCGGCCTCGCGGCGATAGCTCTCCGGATCGTGGTAGTTCGCGAACGGGCCGTCGATGGCGTCGAGGCCGTGGGCCCGCGCCGCGACGACGACGCGTGCGCGGGCGTAGTGCCAGAGGTCGCCCGGGTAGCCCGAGGCGAGCGCCAGGCGCACCCCCTGGCTCGCCGACAGGTCGCCGAAGCCGAGGATCAGCGCCTCGAGCCGGGGCGAGCAGGCGGCGATGTCCTCGACCCGAGCCAGCGCTGCCGTCTCCTCGATCAGCGCTTCGAGGCCGATCCGCTTCCCGAGGCCGAGCTTGGCCTCGAGCTGCTCGAGGAGCGTCTCGAAGAACCACACGTCGCGCGGCGCCTTCACCTTGGGGAGGATGAGAAGGTCGAGCTGTGCCCCGGCTCCCTCGACCACGGCGATGACGTCGTCGTGCGCCCAGCGCGTGTCGGCGCCGTTCACGCGCACGGCGCGGAGCGTCCTGCCCCAGTCGAGCTCGCGCAGCGCGCGCACCACGTTGTCGCGCGCGGCCTCCTTCTGCGGGGGGGCCACCGCGTCCTCGAGGTCGAGGAAGACGAGGTCCGCCTCGCTCCGCGCGGCCTTTTCGATCATCTTCTGGCTCGAGGCCGGGGTGGCGAGCTCGGATCGTCGGAGCCTCGCACTCATGGCTCCTCCTTGCCGGGCCCGGCGGGGCGACGGCGCGGAGCCCCCGTCGGCACGGCGTCGATGCCCGCCTCGGCGAGCACCTCGGCGGTGTGCTCGCCCAGGCGTGGCGGGCGGCGGTAGACCGCCGCCGGTGTGGCAGCGAGCTTGATCGCCGGACCGGCGAGCACGACGGGCGCGTTCTTTCCGGGCTGCTCGACTTCGACGAGCATGCCGCGAGCCCTCGCGTGCGGGTCCTCGAAGATGTCCTTCGCGGTGTTCACCGGCCCGACGGGCACCTTCCCGCCGAGGGCCGCCACCACCTCGCGCCTGGTGTGACGCCCGGTCCACGCCGTGATCAGGCGGCGCACCTCGTCGGCGCTGGCGACGCGCTTGTCGTTATGGTCGTAGCGGGCGTCGGCGGTGAGCTCGGGCCGCCCGATCGCCTCGCACAAGAGCTTCCAGTGCTTGTCGGTTGGCGCGGCGATCGCGACCGCGCCGTCGCTGGTCGCGAAGACGTCGAACGGGCAGAGCGAGGGGTGCCCGGTGCTCCGGGGCCCGAGCACCCGCTGCTCGTACGAGTAGTAATAGATGACGCTTTCGCAGAGGCTCAGGAGGGCGTCGTACATCGCGACGTCGAGGAACTGCCCGACGCCGCTGCGGCGTGCGGCGTGGATCGCCGCGACGATCCCCAGGGCGGCGAGCGTCGCGGGAAAGAGGTCGCCGATGCTCGCGCCGCACGGGACGCCGCCCGTGCCCGCCGCCCCGGTCGTCCCCACGATGCCGCCCATGCACTGCGCGACGATATCGAAGGCCGGCCACTCGGCGTAGGGACTGGCCCCCGTGCGGGGATCGCCGAAGCCGCGGATGGCCGCGTAGACCAGGCGCGGGTTCCGCTCGCGCAGCCGCTCGCAGCCGACCCCGAGGCGGTCCATCACGCCGACGCGGGCGTTCTCCACCACGGCGTCGGCCCGGTCGACGAGCCGGAGGAGGATGTCGCGATCGCCCGCCCCGCGCAGGTCGAGGACCACGGAGCGCTTGTTCCGGTTGATGCTCGCGAAGTAGCCACCGTAGTCGCAGCCCTCGCGGTCGGCGGGATGGGGCGGCATGGTCCGGGTCATGTCGCCCTGTGGCGGCTCGATCTTCACCACGTCGGCACCGAGGTCGGCGAGCAGCATGGTGCAGAAGGGCCCGGCGAGCGCCTGCGTCAGGTCGAGGATGCGGACGTCCGCAAGCGGTCCCGTGCGGGCGGCGATCATCGCGGCGTCGCCTCGCCCCGCGCCCAGTGGCTCCGCCGCTTGAGGAGGACCTCGCGCTCGCCCTCGAAGACGATCGTCCCGTCGTGCTTCACGCCCCAGTGCCGGAAGCGGACGACGCCCGCATCGTCGCGGTCGGCGTCACGCTTCGCGATCACCTCGCTGTAGGCCGTGAGGGTGTCACCGTGGAACACCGGGGCGCGGAAGCGGAGCCGGTCGAGGCCCAGCTCCGCGATCGCGTGCTCCGCGGTATCCTGCGTCGCGAGGCCGATCACGATCGAGCCGGTGACGAGGCCGAAGACGAGCCGCTGCCCGAAGGGCGTGGCGCGCATCTTGTGCTCGTTGTAGTGCGCGTCGGCGGTGTTCATCACGAGCTTCGTGACGAGCTGGTTCTCGACCTCGCCGATCGTCGTGCCGCGCGCGTGATGCATCTTCTGGCCGACCTCGAAGTCCTCGAAGTAGGTGCGCTCCGTGCTCATCCCTTCGGCCTCGGGAGGAAGGCGTCCGAAATGATCCGCTGCTGGATCTCGGAGGTGCCCTCGAAGATCCTGGTCAGACGCGCGTCGCGCCAGTAGCGCTCGAGCGGGTACTCGCTCGTGTAGCCGGCGCCGCCGTGGATCTGGATGCCCTCGCTGGTCACCTTCTCGGTCATCTCGCTCGCGAAGAGCTTCGCCATGGACGCCTGCACGTCGGCGCGCCGCCCGCGGTCGAAGTCGTCGGCGGCGGCGTAGGTGAGCGCGCGCGCCGCCTCGATCTCGGTCGCCATGCAGGCCAGCTTGAACCGGATCGCCTGGAAGTCGCCGATCGGCCGGCCGAACTGCACGCGCGTCTGCGCGTAGGCGACCGAGTCCTCGAGCGCCCCGCGGGCGAGACCGACCGAGCGCGCGGCGGTGTGGATGCGTGCGACCGAGAGCCCCATCGCCGTCCGCTTGAAGCCTTCCGAGGAGCCGCTGCGCGCGGAGTGGATGAGGATGTTCTCCTTCGGGATGCGGAAGTTGTCGAAGGAGAGCTCCCACGTCTTCCAGCCGTGGTAGCCGATCTTCCGCATCGCCGTACCCTCGATTCCCGGCGGGAACTTGCCGCGCTCCTTCTCGATCAGGAACTGGGCGATGCCGGCGTGACGGTTCTCCGGGTCGTAGGGCGTGGCCCGGGCGACCAGGATGATGAAGTCGGCGCCGTCGGCGAACGTGCACCACATCTTCTGGCCGTTCACCACCCACTCGTCGCCGGCCAGCTCCGCGCGGCACCGGATCGAGGCGACGTCGGAGCCCGCGCCGGGCTCGGAGAGCGCGAAGGCGCCCAGCCACTCGCCGCGCGCCATTCTCGGAAGCATCTCCCTTCGCTTGTCCTCGCTGAAGCCCGCGCCGATGCCGTTGCCGCGCGCGATGATGCTCGCGACGCTCATCCACGCCCGCGCCAGCTCCTCGGTGACGAGCACGTACTCGAAGATGCCGAGTCCGAGGCCGCCGTACTCCTGCGGGATCAGGATGCCGAAGTAGCCGAGTTCGGCCATCTTCTGCCGGAGCTCCATCGGGATCTCGCCCTGCACCGGGTCGAGCCGGTTCGCGACCGGCAGGACCTCCCTCATCGCGAACTCGCGCGCCGTCTCGAGGATCGCCTGGCGCTCGTCGCTGTAGTACGCCGCGGGGACGCGCTCGACGATGCCGGTGAGCAGGCTCATCACGCCCTCCGCTTCGCGACCAGGTTCGTGCGCCGGCAGCTGACGACGACCTCGCCCCGCTGGTTTCGACCCTGCGTCTCCCAGGTGACGACGCCGAAGGCGGGGCGACTCTCCGACTCGCGCTTCGCGACGACGCGGCTCCGGGCGGTGACCGTGTCTCCCGGATAGACCGGGCGGAGGAACGCGACGTCCTCGACGCCGAGGAACGGGCCGCC
Organism: Deltaproteobacteria bacterium; assembly: GCA_005879795.1. Classification (NCBI taxonomy): domain Bacteria; kingdom Pseudomonadati; phylum Myxococcota; class Myxococcia; species Deltaproteobacteria bacterium. The sequence continues at coordinate 7,588 of VBKJ01000130.1, read as the reverse complement.
CGCCTCGGAGAGGTCCTCCACCGAGAGACCGATCACCGTGCACAGCACGAGGAGCGGATCGACCACCACGCCCGGGTGGCCGTGCGCGCGCGCGTACTCCGCGTTGAAGTAGAGCGGGAGGAAGCGCAGCGCCATGGTCGCGAACAGCGAGTTGTCGCCTTCGTTGAGCGTCCGCCCCCAGTGGTGTTCGAAGACCTGGCCGTCGTGAAAGTCCTCGAAGGCGTGGCCCTTGGGGACGAGTGCGAACGCGGCGAAATCGGGGTCCGCCATGGAGGCGGCCTCCCGCTAGCACAAACTTATGGGTTGATCAATAAGTAAATTTCCGCTACAGGGCGGCCATGACGGTAACGGACGAGGGCCGCCCCCGCACCGCGCGCGAGGGCTGACGATGGCGCGGACGGCCCCGACTGCCGCCGCAACCCGGCGCCCGGGGAAGCCGCCCCGCCGGCGCACCCAGGCCGAGCGGTCGGCGCTCTCGGAGAAGCTCATGCTGCGCGCGGCGGTCAAGCTGATCGCCCGCCAGGGCTACAGCCGCACCACGCTGGCCGAGATCGGCAAGGTGGCGGGCTACAGCGGCGGGCTCGTGAGCCACCGCTTCGGCTCGAAGCAGGACCTGCTCCGCGCCCTCGTCGAGAGGATGACGACCCGCTTCGCACACGACCAGATGATCCCGGCCATCGAGGGCCGCGCCGGGCTCGACGCGCTCTGCGAAATGGGCGACACCTACCTGCGCGAGCTCGCTGCCCGCGAGGAGCGGCTGCGTGCCCTCTACGTCCTCATGGGCGAGGCGCTGGGACCGGTACCCGAGCTGCGCAGCGTCTTTGCCGAGCTGAACGAGTCCATCCGCTCGGCGGCCGGCGGCTGCATCCGCCGGGGCATCGAGGAGGGGCGGATTCGAGCCGATGTCGATCCCGGAGCCGGGGCCGCCATGTTCCTCGCTCTGCTGCGGGGGGTGGCAATGCAGTGGCTCGTCGACCCGGGGGCCGTCGACCTGGCGGCCCTGCGCGAGTCCGTCAAGGAGACGATACGACGGAGCCTCGCGAGATGAGTGCAGGTGCCACCCTGGCGCTCGTCCGCGCCGTGCGGGGCATCCGCCACGACGCGATCCCCGCGGACGCGCTCGAGGTGGCCCGCCACTGCCTGCTCGACTTCCTCGGCTGCGCGCTCGCCGGGTCGCGCGAGCCGCTGACGGAGATTCTCGTCGAGTCCGTCGCGCGGACCGAGGACGGCGCACGGGCGACGCTGATCGGCCGGTCCGAGCGCGCCGGGCGGCTCAGCGCGGCACTCGTCAACGGGGCGGCGGGGCACGCCCTCGACTTCGACGATACCCACACGGTGATGAGCGGCCACCCCTCGGTGCCGCTCCTGCCGGCGCTCCTCGCGCTCGCGGAGAGCGAGGGCGCCGACGGCCCGCGGCTCCTCGCCGCGCTCGTGGCCGGCATCGAGCTCGAGTGCCGCCTGGGCGCGCTCCTCGGGCCCGGGCACTACGCGGCGGGCTTCCACGCGACCGCCACCGTCGGAGCGTTCGGTGCTGCGGCCGCCTGCGCGCATCTCCTCGGGCTCGACGAGGAACGGTGGCTCCACGCCCTCGGCATCGCCGGGACGCAGGCGGCCGGCCTCAAGTCGGCGTTCGGCTCGATGGCCAAGCCGCTTCACGCCGGCCGGGCCGCCGAGACGGGGCTGCTCGCGACGCTCCTCGCGCGGGGTGGCTTCACCGCCAGCCCGTCCGTCCTCGAAGCGCCGCAGGGCTTCGCCGCCACCCACGCGGGCGCGGAGCCGAGGAGCGACGCGCTCGATCGCTGGGCGGGCCGATTCCTCGTCCGCGATACGCTCTTCAAGTACCACGCGGCCTGCTACCTCACGCACGCCGCGATCGAGGCGGCGGGCGCGCTGCGTACGCGCCACGCCCTCGCGCCGGAACGGATCGCCGGCGTCGAGGTTCGTGTCGATCCCTCGCTCCTCGCCGTGTGCAACATCGTCGAGCCGCGCACCGGGCTCGAAGGGAAGTTCAGCCTGCGCGCGACCACGGCAATGGCACTCCTCGGCGCCGACACCGCCGATCCCGAGACGTTCACCGACGCGCGCATGTGCGACCCGGGCCTGGTGCGCCTCCGCGACCGGGTGACCGTGGTCCCGGTGGCCGGCACGCGGGCCACCCGCACGACCGTGACCGTCCACACGGAGAGCGGGCAGCTCGAGGGCGAGGCCGACGTCGGCATTCCAGCGTCCGATGTCGGAGCGCAGCGCGAGCGCCTGAGGACGAAGTTCCTCGCCCTCGCGACCCCGGTCCTCGGCCGCGCCGGGGCGGAGGCCCTCGGCGCCGCAGCCCTCGGCGCGCACGAGCTCCGCGACGCGGCGGAACTTCTTCGTCTGGCGCGGACGGGCTGAGTTGCGCTACATCTCACGCACGAGTTCGGCGATTCCGTGCTGATCGAGAGCCGGTCGCGAGTCTCGGCCTGCGCGCCGGTCTTCTCTCGTCGGGCTACCGCCTAACTGGCCAGGTCCTACGACGCGTCCGCCGCCGCCTTTTGCGCTCTCCCGGGGCCGGCTGCCCGCTGCTCGACGAGGGAGCGGGTCTTGAACGCCTGCGGGGTGAGCCCGATGTCCATGGCGCCCCTCTCGAGCCACACCTGCTCGCCCTGCATCACGCTGGCCGCCACGCCGTTCTTGCGGATGTCCTCGTTGGCCCACAGATCGCGGAACAGCCGCCGCACCTTGCGGCGGGCCGTGCGGCAGAAGAGGTCGGCCAGCTCCAGCGCCCGCTCCGCATCGGGGTCGCGGTCATCGACCATCTGCCGAGCCCGGGAGATGGTCGCCGCCATCGCGAAGAGCTCCATGACGACGTCCACGCAGCGGAAGAGGAAGCCCTGCTTTCGCTCCATCTTCCCCTGGTAGACCGTCATGCCGTGAAAGCTCTCGCGCGCGAGCTTGCGGCAGCTCCGCTCGACGAAGCGCAGGTGCGGCGCGAGCCGTCCCCAGTCGCGGTAGCGAAGCGGACCGGCAAGGCCCCGCAGCCAGAGGGGCGGGTACCATTTCGCGTAGTAGCCGAAGATCCCCGGAAGCGCGCGGAGCTTCTCGCCCCTGCCCTTCTTCGCGTCGATCAGCGCACCCGCCACCTGCAGGTGTTTGTCCACCGCCTCGCGCGCCATGAAGAGGTGCATGATCTCGCTCGAACCCTCGAAGATGAGGTTGATGCGCACGTCCCGCATGAGCCGCTCGACGGGAATCGGGAACTCGCCGCGCCCCTCGAGCGAGCGCTCGGTCTCGTAGCCGCGGCCCCCGCGGATCTGCAGGGTCACGTCGACGATCTCCCAGGCGCGGACCGTGTTCCACTCCTTCGCCGCCGCGGCCTCGAGGCGGATGTCATACCCTCCGCGATCCGACATCGCGCTCGCCAGCTTGGAGACCGAGTCCATGGCGAAGGTCGTCGCGGCCACGTCCGCGATGCGGTGGGCGACGGCTTCATGCTTCCAGATCGGGACGCCCCATTGTTTGCGCTCGTTGGACCAGCCTCGGCAGATCTCGAGACACTGCTTGGCGACGCCTGCGCAGGTGGCGGGCAGAGTCAGCCGTCCGGTGTTGAGGGTGACGAGCGCGATCTTGAGCCCCTTCCCCTCCTCGCCGATCAGGTTCTCGCGCGGCACCTGCACATCCTGGAAACTGATGATGCCGTTGGCGAGCGCCTTGAGGCCCATGAAGCGGCAGCGGTACTCGACCTTCACGCCCGGCCAGTCGGTCTCGACGATGAAGCAGCTGATCCTCTTCGTCTTGGGGTCGCGCGCCATCACGACGAGCAGCTCGGCCATCGTGCCGTTCGTGCACCAGAGCTTCTCGCCGTTCAGAACGAAGGTGTCGCCGTGCAGCTCCGCCGTGGTCGACAGGCTCGCCGGGTCCGAGCCGACGTGCGGCTCCGTCAGGGCGAAGGCCGAGATGGCGCCGGCCGCGCACCGGGGGAGGTACTTCTTCTTCTGCTCCGGCGTGCCGAAGAGCTTGAGCGGCTGTGGGACGCCGATCGACTGGTGCGCGGAGAGGAGCGCGCTGATGTTCGAATCGTAGCTCCCCACCAGCTGCATGACGGTCGTGTACTCGCTCACGCTGAAGCCGAGGCCGCCGTACTCCTTGGGGATCTTGATCCCGAAGGCGCCGAGCCGTCTGAGACCGTCCACCACCTCTTCGGGGTACTCGCCGGTCTCGTCGATGGCCACCGGGTCGACCTTCTCGCGCAGGAACCGCTGTACGTCGTCGTAGAACTTCTTGAACTCCGGCCGCTCCCCCCGCAGCACGGGGAACGGGTGGATGTGATCGAGGAGGAAGTTCCCGAGGAAGAGCTCCCGGAGGAAGGTCCGCCCCGCCCACTCCTTCTCGCGGGACTCCTCCGCGATCTTCCGAGACTCCTGCTCGCTCGTGAGCTTTGCGTCGGTTGCGCTCAAGACGGTCCCTCCTTGTCGGGCCTGGCTCTTTACCAGCCGCGGCGCGGCAAACACCAGCTTACCATCGGTGGCCGGGAGGAAGGTACCGGGCGGCGGGCCTTACCGTCCCCCCTCGGCGCCGTGGGCTCTCACCGCGAGCTCGATGAGACGGAGGGCCCGCTTCGGTCCCGGCCCCGGCCTGGTGGCAGGAAGAAGCGGACCGGGAGGACGCGCTCTCTGCGGCGCTCGGCCTCGAGGGTGCGCATGCGGGCCGCCAGGAGATCGAAGAGAGCGATCATGCCGACCAGCTTCCCGCCCTCGCGCTCGATGACCGGGAACCGGGTGAGGCCGGTCTCTGCCATCCGGTACACGACCGCCCGGAGCGGCTCGTCGGGGTAGGCGACGGTCGGGTTGGGCTCGATCAGCGGCGAGAGCGGAGGACCGTCGGCGTTGGCGCGGTGCCCGTCGAGGAGCTGCTGGAGGTCGGTGCGGGTCACCACGCCGACCAGGCGGCTCTCGGGGTCGATCACCGGATAGAGAAGCTGGTGGCGCCGCGCGCCGCCGGCCCGCAACGAGTGGCGGAGGGCCTCGAGCCCGATGTCGGCCGGCAATGCCACGATGTTCCGCCGCATCACCTCGCGCACGAACAGGATCTCGAGCGGATCGATCGCGTACTCGCGGGTCAGGTGATACCCGCGCCGGCTCACCTTCTCGGTCAGGATCGACCGGCGGAGCGCGAGGACCGTGACGCCGTGCGCGATGGTGACTGCGACCAGCAGCGGCAAGAGCGCGTTCACGTCGTGCGTCAGCTCGAGGGCAAAGACGACGCCGGTGAAGGGCGACCGCATCGTGCCGCCCAGGATGGCCCCCATGCTGACCAGCGGCCAGAACCCAGTCCCCTCGTTCGGCAGGAACATCGCCTCGACGCCGCCCAGCGCACCCCCCATCAGGAGCAGCGGGGCGAGGACGCCACCCGACGTGCCGGATCCCAGTGACACGCTCCAGATGACGGATTTGACGAGCAAGGTGCCGACGATCACGCGGGCCGGTACGTCGCCCTGCAGCAACGCGCCGATGACGTCGTACCCGACGCCGAGCGCCTGGGGAAAGACGAGGCCGCCCACGCCCACCACCAGGCCGCCGAGCGCGGGCCACCACATCCAGTGGATCGGGAGCAGCCGGAAGGCGTCCTCCGCCGCGTACACCGCCAGCGTGAGGAGGGCCGACAGCGCCCCCGCCAGCAATCCCACCACGGCGCAGCCAACCAGCCCCGCCGGTCCGATGAACACCGGGTGCGGGGGTACGGGGAAGAGCGGTCCCAGCCCGATGATGTAGCGGCGCGTGGCTGCGGCCGTCGCGCTCGCCAGCGCCACAGGGATCATGCTGCGCGGCTTCCACTCGAAGAGGAGGAGCTCGACGGCGAGCAGGACCGCGGCCACGGGCGACGCGAAGGTGGCCGACATCCCGCCGGCGGCCCCGGCGACCAGCAGGGTCTTCCGCTCGGCGCTGGTGAGCTTGAAGAATTGGGCCAGCATCGAGCCGAAGGCTCCGCCGGTCATGATGATCGGGCCCTCCGCCCCGAAGGGGCCGCCGGTGCCGATCGAGATGGCGGCGGAGAGCGGTTTCAGGAAGGCGACCCGCGGCTCCACGCGGCTCCCCCCGATGAGGATGGACTCGAGGGCTTCCGGAATACCGTGGCCGCGGATGCGCTCCGACCCGTAGCGGGCCATGAAGCCGATGATGAGCGATCCGGCGACCGGGACCAGGACCTCGAGCCAGCCGAGCGCGTTGCCCGCCGGGGAGACGAGCGCGACGTCCCAGCGCTGGAAGAAGGCGAGGTTCGTGACCAGGCCGATCAGCCGGAGCAGCGCCAGGGCGACCCAGGCACTCAGGAACCCGATCCCGATTGCCGCCGCGGACATCGGCACGAGCCGCCAGCTCGTCGTGAAGTCGCCGAGGTGGTCCGAGCCGTCGTGCTCGAGCCGGCTGAGCGCCCCCGTCATCTTCTGCCAGAGTCCACTCCAAACCACGTTGACCCCCGCGCTCCGCATCCCGCTCGCGCGCGCGGCCGGCTCGCCCGGCGTCACCCGATCGCGGACGCCCGCGCGGTGGTGGCGCCCGGGACGAAGGCGTCGAGCATCCGGCGGAGCCCCGGCGCCACCGAGCGCAGCTCGGTGCGATGGGTGTGTGACAGCCGCGGGAGTACCGCCTCGGCGCGCCGCGTGAGGTGCACGAACACCCGCCGCCGGTCGGCCCCGGCCCGCGACCGGCGGACCAGGCCTCGGGCCTGCATGCGGTCGACCAGCTCGACTGCGGTGTGGTGCTGGACCTGCAGCCGCTCGGCGAGGAGCCCGATCGTGGCGTGCACCCCCGCGGGCATGCCCTTCACCGCGAGCAAGAGCTGGTGTTGCTGCGGCTCGAGACCGACCGCTCGGGCCGCGCGTTCGCTGAAGCGATCGAACCGCCGTAACTGATAACGGAACTCCGCCAGCGCTCGGTAGTCCGTCATCGTGAGCCGGTCAGTCGGCACACGGTAACTATATCGTGCTACGATAGGACTGTAAAGTTACCGACTCGCTCGGAACGTCGCACCGATTCCGGAATCGCCTGTCCGCTTCCGTCCGGACGACTCCTTTGACGCGGCGGCACCGTTGGGGCGAAGATTGGCGCACCCAACCACCTGGACGATCGCCCGGGGACGCGCCCTCCCGGAGGCTTACGGGAGCCTCCGTCCCCTGGCGTCTTTAGGCTCGAGGAGACGACGATGAGCGACAAGAAGAAGACCCTTTACGAACGCCTTGGTGGTTACAACGCGATCGCGGCCTTTGCAGATGACCTGCTGCCCCGGCTCCGGGCGGATCCGCAGCTCGGCCGCTTCTGGGCGCATCGCGGCGAAGACGGTGTCAAGCGCGAGAAGCAGCTTCTGATCGACTTCCTCTGCTCGAGCGCGGGCGGACCGGTGTACTACCGCGGCAGGGACATGTTGCTCTGCCACCGCGGCATGCGCATCAGCGAGGGTGACTGGAACGTCTTCCTAGGTCATGCCGGCGCGGCCCTGGCGAAGCTGCAAGTGCCCGAGGCCGAGCAGCGCGAGGTGGCCGCGTTCGTCCAGAGTCTCAAGCAAGAGATCGTCGAGTAGCGGACACGCCAGATAGCTGTTCTCGACGCAGCCCCAAGGC
>VBKJ01000129.1 GCA_005879795.1 Deltaproteobacteria bacterium | reverse complement strand
GGATCCAGATCTGGAGAAAGTGCACGGGCTCGGTGCGCGACGGGTTGTACTCGCTGTGCGTGACGCCGGTGCCGGCGGTCATGCGCTGCACCTCGCCGGGGCGGATGACGGAGCCGTTGCCCATGCTGTCCTTGTGCTCGAGCACCCCCTCGGCGACGTAGGTGACGATCTCCATGTCGCGGTGGCCGTGGGTGGGAAAGCCCGCGCCCGGCTGCACCCGGTCCTCGTTGATGACGCGCAGGCTGCGGAAGCCCATGTGGCGCGGGTCGAGGTAGTCGGCGAAGGAGAAGGTGTGGCGGCTCGAGAGCCAGCCGAGCTCCGAGCGGCCGCGCTCCGCGCTCGGGCGGACGGTGATCATGGACCATCCATAGCGGCTGCGTCTCCCGACGCAACATCGCCTGGGCGTCACGCTTCGATCCGTCGTCCGCGCGTCTCGGGCAGCAGCCAGACCCAGCCGGCGGCCGCCAGCGCGAAGCCGGCGGCGAGGGCGATCCCGCCGCCGAGACCATAGTGGCGCGCCATGGCCGCAACGACCAGCGGTGCCACGAACTGCGCGCCGCGCGCCGCGTTGAACACCGAGCCGACCGCCGTCGTGCGCAGCCGGGTCGGGAACAGCTCGGCGAACATGGGGCCGAAGTTGGACCACGTCCCCGTGCCGAAGCCGACCAGCCCGAGGCAGAGGAGGAGGAGCGGCGGCCACTCGACGATCGCCGGCCAGAGGAGCGTGATCGAGACCAGCCCCGCGGCCATGAGGGTCGCGTAGAGGCTGAAGGCCGGCTTTCGCCCGAAGCGGTCCGAGACCCAGCCGAACGAAGCGTAGCCGAGCAGCTCCCCCGCCACGACGACCAGGATCTTCCAGCCCGAGGCGGCGATCGAGAGCCCGCGGTCCTCCGTCAGATACGTCGGCAGCCAGGTGTAGGTGAACCAGTACGAGGACATGTTGAGGACGGCGAGGCCGAAGGCGAAGGCCACGGTGCGGCGGAGGCTCGGCGCGAACAGCTCGCCGACGGGCGGCGCGGCGCCGCAGCGTGCGAGCCAGAGGTCCGACTCGGGGAGCGCGCGGCGGATCGCGGTCACGAGCAGCGCGGGGAGCCCGGAGACGATGAACGCGGCGCGCCAGCCGATCGCCGGCTCCACGAAGCTCCCGACCAGCGCCGCGAGCCCCACGCCCACCGGCGCGCCGGTCTGCAGGAGCGCGCCGAAGCGGCCGCGCAGCCGCGCCGGGACGCTCTCGCCGAGGAGCGCGTGGCCGATCGCCCACTCGCCGCCCACGCCGAGGCCGGTGACCACGCGCGCCGCGAGGAGCGTCGCGACCCCGGGGGCGAGCCCGCACAGCACCGTCCCGGCGCTGTAGGTGAGGATCGACCACTGGAGGACCGCGCGCCGCCCGTGGCGGTCGGCGAGGTAGCCGAAGAGCGCGCCGCCGAGCGCCGTCGCGCCGAGCGAGGCGCCGAGGAGCACGGCGTGCGCCTCGCGCCCTAGGCCGAGCTCGCGCGAGATCGGTGCGAGCAGGAACGTGTAGAGGATGAGGTCGTAGAAATCGAAGAGCCAGCCCGCCCAGGTGAGGGCCAGGATGCGGTAGTGGAGCGCGGTCGGGCGATCGTGCTCGCTGAGCAGCATCGGGGGCGGGAGGCTACCCGACGAGCGCCCGCCTCGACCAGAGCCGCGCGCCCGGTGTAGCATCCGCCGCCTCGGAATACGCGGGAGGTCGCACTCATGGCAGACATGCTCGCCGGCCGCGTCGCGGTCGTCACTGGCGCGGGCCGCGGCATCGGCCGGGGCGTCGCCCTCGGGCTCGCCGCCGAGGGCGCGCAGGTGGTCGTGAACGACTACGGCGTCGCCCTCGACGGCAGCGTGCCCTCGAGCGGCCCCGCTTTCGATGTGGTCGAGGAGATCCGCCGCGCCGGCGGCCGGGCCGTCCCCAACACCGACTCGGTCGCCACCTGGGAGGGCGCCGCGCGCATCATCGGCACGGCGCTCGAGACGTGGGGCCGTCTCGATGCGCTCGTCACCTGCGCCGGCATCCTGCGCGACCGGATGGTCTTCAACATGAGTGAGGAGGAGTGGGACGCGGTCATCGCCGTCCATCTGAAGGGCACCTTCAACTGCGTCCGCCACGCCTGCGCGCACATGCGCGAGCGGCGCTACGGGCGGATCGTCACCTTCAGCTCGGGCGCGGGGCTGTTCGGCAACCCGGGGCAGGCGAACTACGGCGCCGCCAAGTCGGCGATCGGCGGCCTCACCAAGGTGGCGGCGCGCGACCTCGGGAAGTACGGCGTCACCGTGAACGCCATCTGCCCCGTCGCTGGCACGCGCATGACGGTCAACGAGGAGGTGCGGCGGGCGCGCGAGCTGCGGCGGCAGCAGGGCATCCAGCGCGAGGACCGCGGTGTCGCCCAGATCGAGGAGCTCGACCCCGACGACGTGGCCCCCATGGTCGTCTACCTGGCGAGCGAGCACGCCGGCGGTGTCAACGGGCAGTTCTTCCTCTGTTTCGGGGGCCAGGTGGCGCTCGTCTCGCAGCCCCGGCCGGTGAAGACCCTCTACAAGTCGGACGGCAACTGGACGCTCGAGGAGCTGGAGCGCCTGGCGCCGACGACGGTCCTGGAAGGGCTCGTGAACCCCGCGCCGCCAAAGGAGGGCTGAGCGATGGCGAAGCGGCTCGAGGGCAGGGCAGGGGTGGTCACGGGCGCGGGGCGCGGCATCGGTCGCGCCGTCGCGGAGCTGCTCGCAGCCGAGGGGGCGGCGGTCGTCGTGAACGACCTCGGCGCCGAGGTCGACGGCACCGGCGCCTCGCGCCGCGTCGCCGACGAGGTGGTGGAGGCGATCCGCGCCCGCGGCGGCACGGCGGTCGCCAACGCCGACAGCGTCGCCGACTTCGCGGCCGCCGAGCGCATCGTCGAGACGGCGGTCAAGGAGTTCGGCGCGATCGACATCCTGGTGAACAACGCCGGCATCCTGCGCGACCGCATGATCTTCAACATGAGCGCGGAGGAGTGGGACGCGGTCATCGCCGTCCACCTGAAGGGCACGTTCAACTGCACCCGGCACGCCACCCGGCGCATGCGCGAACAGCGCCGCGGGCGGATCATCTCCATCTCGTCCACCTCCGGTGTCTACGGCAACTCGGGGCAGGCGAACTACGGCGCGGCCAAGGACGGCATCGCGGGGCTGACGCGCGTCGTCGCGCGCGACGTCGGCCGCTACGGCATCACGGCGAACGCCGTCTGCCCCGGGGCGATGACGCGCATGACCCAGACTGTCCCCCAGGCGGCGCGCGCGATACGCGCCGAGCGCGGCCTCTCGACGGGCGCGGGCGAGCGCCGCTTCCCCCTCCGCAACTTCGGCCCCGAGAACGTCGCGCCCTGGGTCGTCTACCTCGCCACCGACGCGGCCCGGACCATCAACGGGCAGCTCTTCCTCGTGATGGCGGGGATGGTGGCGCTCCTCAACTACCCGGCGCCCGTGCGCACCATCGTCAAGGACGGCCGCTGGACCCCCGAGGAGATCGCGACCATCTTCCCCCACACCCTAGGCCAAGACCTGCCGAACCCGGCCCCACCGAAGACCGCGTCAGACGCATCCTAAGTCTGCCGAGCACGGCTCTGCTGCGCTCGGCACGCCCCGAGCGCGCGGAGCGCCACACGCGCGAGCAGCGGACAGGCCCGAGAGGAGTGCAGAGGGGGAGGCCGAGCGCGAGAGCGCTCGAGCTGGCCGACGGGGTCTGGGGGCATCGGAGCAGCGCAGCGCGCGCAGCGCGCGAGCAGCGGACGGGCCCCCGGATGAGGAATGGTGGGAGGCCGAGCGCGAGAGCGCTCGAGCTGGCCGACGGGGTCTGGGGGCATCGGAGCAGCGCAGCGCGCGCAGCGCGCGAGCAGCGGACGGGCCCCCAGATTCGTTAGAGGAGGAGGCGGAGACGGGTGCGGCCGCCCCGCCTCCGCCGGCGGGATCGTTGCGCGGCGTTACGACGGAAGCGGCTCGGACTTCTTGTCGGGCACCATCAGCGAGGGTGACTCCTCCTCGCGGTTGGCTTCCATCAACGCGCGGAGAATCTTCTCCATCACGGTGACCTCGGTGTTCATCGCCATCAGACTGTCGAGGGTGCCGGCCCACTGCTCCTCGTTGCTCGAGTCGGCGTTCGAGAGGACCGCGAGATGCCGAGCGGTCTTCAGGATGGCGTCCGAAGCAAGCTTCAGATGGACGGCAAGCTCGGTGAAGGTTTCGCGGTCGATGATCATGATGTCCAGCCCTCTGGCGGGACGGGATAGCGAAACCGGTGCCATGGTTCGGCGCGAAGCACGGCGGGGGACGCCGGGCGCGCCATGCCGCGGGGCGGCGCAGACGCGCCTGCCCGGGCGCTGCGCTGTTCCTTTCATTTCCGCGAGCTTGCGCTCCGGCCGCGCGCGGCGCACGGAGCGTTGGGCGCGGTGCAGCGCCGCAGGTGACATGCCGTCCGCTCGGTCGCAGGACCCGGGCTGCGACCGTGCAAACCTGCTCCGGCGGGCTCAAGGTGACGCAGCCGCGCAAGGGCGTCATGGGTGGCGCATCCACCTAGGCTCAGCCGCCGCGCCAGACCACGATCCGCGTTGGCTCGATGCGCACGACGGGGTGCGCGGCGGGGTCGTCGAGCGCCATCCGCCCGTACTGGGGATAGCGCGCGCGCAAGAGGCGGAGCGCCGCGGGGTGGGCCGCCTCGTCCACCACACGTGCCGGGCCGCGCACGAGCACGTAGGCCAGGCGGGTCCAGTCCTCGTCGTAGTCGTCCACGACCAGCGCGGCGCGCGGGTTCGCGCGCAGGTTGCGCAGGCGCAGGAGCTCGCGTGCCGGCCGCCGCTTCGGCTTCTCGTCGGCGACGAAGTAGAGAGCGACGTCGTCGAGCGCATAGCAGACGGGGATCACGTGCGGCGCGCCGTCGGGCCCGGCGGTGGCGAGGTGGCCGACCCGGTGCGCCTCAAGGAACTGCCGCGCCTCGGCGGTCCAGCTCGCCATAACGCACCTCCTGGCCCGCGAACTCGGCCTGCGCCTCGGCGACGATCTCCCCGTACCGGCCTTCGTAGCGGGGCGAGAAGTGGAAAACCTGGAGGCGCCGCACGCGCGCGGCGCGCGCCAGGGCACCCGCCTGCCGGGCCGTCAGGTGGTAGCGGCGCGCGGCCTGCTCCAAGTCCTCCTCCAGGAACGGCGCCTCGCAGAAGAAGACGTCGGCGCCGGCGGCAAGCCGGACCACCGCGGCCGCGTTGGCAGGCGAGAAGAGGGCGTCGACCACGTAGGCGACTTTCTGGCCGGGCGTCACGGTGACGAGCTCGGCGCGCAGCGCGCCGAGCGGCCGCCGGTCGGCGGGCCTGACCGCGATCGGCGTGTCGTCGGGGAGGCCGGTGCGGATCGCCTGCTTGAGCGCGTTGAGCCACGGGCCCGGCTCGAGCCCGGCGGCGGCGAGCGCCTCGGGCCGTACGTTCAGGTGCGTCCGCTCGATCATCGCGTACGCCATCGAGACGATCTTGTGGTCGAGCGGCGCCGCCTCGACCCTGAACACCGGGTCGGCGACCACCACGCCCGTGAACGGGCGGGGCGGGCCGAGCGGCTCGCGTGCAAAGCGCCGGCGGGCCGGGAAACGCCAGCTCGTCATCTCGGCCGCGCCGATCTCCGTCACCTCCAGCGTGAAGGTGTACTCGTCGGTCAGGTTCCAGGTGTAGCCGGCGAGCTTGCCCGCCACGCACTCCGCGAGCCCCGTCGGGCCGTAGAGGCGGAGGGTCGCCTCGCGGGCCAGGAAGAGGCGGAGGAGCTGATCGAAGCCCATGAAGTGGTCCATGTGCGTGTGCGACACGAACACCGCCTCGATGGGGAGAAGCGTGGCCGCCGGCGTGCGGTCGATGCGCCCGAGGTCGGCGAGCAGCGCTCGCCCCTGCCAGCGCAGCGACACGAGGAGCGCCGGGTCACCCGTCTGGCCGTTCAGCAGGCGAGGGCGGAAGGTCGTCTTCATGGAGCGCGGGGATTCTATGGAGCCGTGCCGTCCTTGGCCAGCGTGGCCCGGGCCGGCTATAAGACGCGCCCATGCCGCGGGGCCCGCGCGCGCTCATCTTCGATTTCGACGGCGTGATCGCCGACGACGAGCCGCTGCACCTGGCCGCGTTCCAGGAGGCGCTCGCGGCCGCGGGCATCGCGCTCACCCGCGAGAGCTACTACGCGCGCTACCTCGGCTTCGACGACCGCGACGCGGTGGTCGAGGCGCTGCGCGAGGCGGGCCGGCCCGCGCCGCCGGAGCGCGTGCGCGCGCTCATGGCCGCCAAGGCGGACGCGTTCCTCCGCCTGGTGCGCGCCGGCGCGCCGCTCTTCCCGGGCGTACCGGCCTTCGTGCGCGACGCTGCGGCGCGCGTCCCGCTCGCCGTCGCCTCGGGCGCGCTCCGGCACGAGATCGAGCTGATCCTCGCGCAGGCGAGGCTGGCCGATCTCTTCGCCGCCATCGTCAGCGCCGAGGACGTGCGCGCGGGCAAGCCGTCGCCCGAGAGCTTCCTCTGCGCGCTCGAGCGGCTGCGCGGGCGGCTCCCGGACCTGGTGCCCGGCGAGTGTCTGGTGATCGAGGACTCGCAGCCCGGCGTCGAGAGCGCGCGGCGCGCCGGCATGCGCTGCCTCGCGGTCACCAACTCCCATCCGGCCGACGCGCTGCGCGGGGCCGACCTGATCGTCGGCTCGCTGGGGGAGGCGGGGTGGGATCGGCTCGCGTCGCTGTTCTAGGAGGCTAGCCCTGCAGCTCCTGCAGGATCAGGCTCGCCGCCTCGGTCATCATCTCGTGCATGATCTCGCGCATCGGCTTCTCGGCGGTCTCGAGCTTGGCGACGAGCGTCGAGAGGACGGCGAAGTAGCGCTCCTTGCTGTCGGCGCTCATGTTGCCGAGCCGCCCGTCCATCGCCTTCACGAGGCGGCGGTGGGTGGCCACGATCTGGCGGTCGAGGTCCTTCTCCAGCGCGCGCTCGTCCATGTGCGGAGTATAGAGAGGCGGTTTCTGCCGTTCAACGCAGTTGCGGCGCTCGGTCTGCTCCTGGTGGTCGGCGCCGCCGGCGCGGTCGAGGTGCCGGGGACGGGCGGGCGCGTGGTCGCGGGCGGCTACCTCGACGGGCTCGCCGTCGCCGAGACCGAGGGCGGGCCGCGCGAGCGCCCGGCGGCGCTCCTCGATCTCCACCTGGACGGCCGCGCCGCGCCCTGGCTGGGCGCTCGCCTGGATCTACGCGCGCGCGCCGGCGGGCCGTTCGAGGGCGGGCATCCGGGGGTCTACGACTTCGACCACGAGTTCCAGAACCGCTCGCCGTCTCTCGAGGCGAGCGAGGCCTGGGTCGACGTGCACCTCCGGCGCGCGGACCTGCGCCTCGGCATCCAGAAGCTCGCGTGGGGCAAGCTCGACGGTATCCCGCCGACCGACATCGTCAATCCGCGGGATTTCCACGACCCGCTGGTCGAGGACTTCGAGGAGCGCAAGATCGGCATTCCCGCGCTCGCCGGGACCTACTACCTCCCCGACCTGCCGCGCCTCGCCCTCTCGGAGCTGCGCGCGACGCTCGTCTACGTACCGCTCGCCGTGCCGCCGCGGCTCGCGCTGCGCGAGGAGCGCTGGTTCCCGGCCAGCACCGTGCCGCCGCCTGCGGTGGTGGTGCCGCGGGCTCTCGCCTCGCGCGCCCTCGGCGTCCCGCTGCCCGGCGACCTCATCATCCCGATCAAGTTCGGGACACTCGATCACCGCCCGCCCCGCCGGCTCGACGCGGGCGGCATCGCGCTGCGCCTGGGCGGCACCTGGCGCGAGAGCGACTGGGACCTCTACCACTACACCGGTCCCGAGACCGGCCCCGATGCCGACCTGCGTTCCGAGATCCGGCTCGTGTCGATGGCGCCCTTCCGCCTGCGCGCCGTGAGCTTCCTCCGCCAGGCGCACGACGTGATCCACATGACGGGCGCGGACGTGTCGAGGGCGTTCGGCGGCTTCACGGTCCGCGCCGAAGCGGCGTACCTCGACGACCGCCCCTACCTCCGCCTGGCGAGCGACCTCGTCCGCCAGGCGACGGCGCCCGCGGCGGTGAAGCGTGTCGCCCAGCAGCTGCGGCGCCGCGGGCGCGCCGCCGTGCCGATCGGCGACCTCTTCCCGACCCTCGACGCCGTCGAGTGGGGGATCGGCGCGGACTACCTGATCGGCGGTTTCACGCCGCTCGTGCAGCTGAACCAGATCGCCCTCCTCGACCGCGCGCCGCGTCTCCTGATCCACGACCCCGAGACGCGCCCTTCCGCCACGCTCCGCAAGAAGCTCCTCGCCGAGCGGCTCGAGCTCGAGGTGAAGGGCACGTACGCCATCGAGCGTCAGGCGTGGTTCGTCTTCCCGCGCGCCTCCTACCTCGTGACCGACGACCTCCGCGTGCGCCTCGGCTACCTCGCGATCGGCGGCCCGCGCGCCTCCCTCCTGGGACAGTTCCGCAAGAACGACGAGGTGGTGCTCCAGGCGCGCTACAGCTTCTGAGGTGCCAGTGACCCAGCGCGTGGCCGACGTCGTCCCGATCTACCTCCTGCTCCCGCCGCACGAGATCGCGTACGTCAAGTTCGTCTTCGAGTCGTACGACGGGGTGGCGGTGGTGCGGACGCTCGAGCGCCACGCGGCGCGGCTGGTGGTGCTGGCCGCGCCGGACTTCGAGGCCGCCGCGCGCGCCGTCGTCCGGTCCCTGGTCGAGGAAGGGGCCTGCGCGGAGACCGGGCCGCCGCCGGGATTCGACGGCGACTGGCTGGGGCCGGAAGAGGGCGATCGGCCGCGCGCTGACGGCGGGGTGGAGCCGCTCAGAAAGGGAGCTCGTCCACCTTGTCGGCAGCGGTATTGACGGCGTCGTCCGCCTCCCTGAGCGCGTCGTTCGCTGGATTACCGACGACCGGCGCGATGCTGACCACGGCGCCGCCCAGGCACAGCGTCGCGCCGCCGAGGCGCATCGGCATCGTCAGGAGCTTGGTCACGACGCAGCCGCTCGCGCAGCATGCCAAGGAGACGAGCGCGAGAAGACGAGCAAACATCATCGGGGATCCTCCTGTCGTGCGGCTTCACGACGACGCTAACCGGCCGGCCCGCTACCCTCCATCCCGTGCGCAGGGCCGGCGGCGTCCCCCGATCGCGTCCTAGGAGTCCGTCCGGACTCCTAGCCCTCGCTCCGCGCCGCCACCACCGCCGGCGCGGGACGCGCCACGAGCCACGCGATCCCGATGCTGAGCCAGTAGAGCACCAGGAGCGGCGTGGCCATGAGGAGCTGGGAGGCGACATCGGGGCCCGGCGTCAGCGCGGCGGCCACGATGAAGATGACGACGGTCGCGTAGCGCCACGTCCCGAGGAGCGTCCGGTGGGTGACCAGCCCCACGCGCGCCAGGAAGAAGGTCACCACCGGCAGCTCGAAGGTGATGCCGAAGGCGAGCAGCATGCGGCTCGCGAAGGTCAGGTACTCGCTGATGCGGATCTCGGGCGACACGCCTATCGACGCGTATTCGGCGAGGAAGAAGCGGAAGCCGACCGGGAAGACGAGCCCGTAACAGAACGAGGCGCCGAGCACGAAGAAGAACGACGCCGCCCCCGCGAAGGGGAGGGCGAGGCGCCTCTCGCTGTCGTAGAGCCCGGGCGCCACGAAGCGCCAGGCCTGGAAGAAGACGATCGGGCTCGCCAGGAAGACGGCGGCGATGAACGAGACCTTGAGCTTGGTGAAGAAGGCCTCGGTCACGCCGGTGCCGATGACGAGCGCCTGGTCGGGGTGGACCGCGGCGAGCGGGCGGAGCAGGAACCCGAAGAGCGCCTCGGCGAACCAGTAGCAGACGCCGAAGGCGAGCCCGAGCGCCACCAGGACGCGGATGATGCGCCAGCGCAGCTCCTCGAGGTGCGCGGTGAGGGGCATGCGCACATCGTGCTCTGGCCCCACGCGGCCGGGCACGGGCGGGTCAGGCGCTGCCCGATTCCGGCTTGGCAGGAGCGGCCGGGGCCGTGGTCGGCGTCGCGCCGGGGGCCGGCGCGGGCCCGGGCGGCCGGCGCGGCGGCTCGTCCTCGAGCATCGCCTGGACCTGGAACTCGTCCACGATGTCGGCGGTCTGACGGCGGAACTCGGCCAGCGTCTTGCCCAGCGTGCGCGCCACCTCCGGCAGTCGCTTCGGACCGAGCACCACGAGCGCGACCACCAGGATCACGAGCAGCTCGGGCATCCCGATCCCGAACATCGCGCGCGAGCGTAAGGAAAAGGATGCGTGGTGTCAATTCACCGCGCGCGACCCCTCTGCTATCGTCGGCAGCGATGGCAGGCGGTACGGCGGTCGTCGTCGACCGGCGCATGCTGGCGCACGATCCGGGGCGCGGCCACCCCGAGCGGCCCGACCGCCTGCGCGTGCTGCTCGACCATCTCGGCGACGCGCGCGACCTGGTCCATCTGGGCGCGCGAGCCGCCGCCGAGGAGGAGCTCGCGCTCGTCCATCCCGCGGCCCACATCGAGCGCGTGGCGGCGAGCGCCGGGCGCGCGCGCGTCGTCTTCGATCCGGACACCGCGACTTCGGCCGACTCCTGGGAGGCCGCGCGGCTCGCGGCGGGAAGCCTCCTCGTCGTGTGCGAGGCGGTGCTGGCGGGGCAGGTGCAGAACGGCTTCGCGCTCGTGCGCCCGCCGGGGCACCACGCCGAGCGCGAGCGCGCCATGGGCTTCTGCCTCTTCAACAACGTGGCGCTCGCGGCCGCGTGGCTCAGGACCCGGGGCGTCGGGCGCGTGGCGATCGTCGACTGGGACCTGCATCACGGCAACGGCACGCAACACCTCTTCGAGAGCGATCCCGACGTGCTCTACGTCTCGACCCACCAGTATCCGTACTACCCGGGGACCGGAGCGGCCGACGAGGTGGGGCGCGGCCCGGGCGCGGGGCGGACGCTCAACCTGCCGTTCCCCGCCGGCTTCGGGGACGCGGAGTACGTGCGGGCGTTCACGGAAGTCGTGGCTCCCGTGCTGCGCCAGTTCGCGCCCGGGTTCGTGCTCGTCTCCGCCGGCTTCGACTGCGACCATCGCGATCCGCTGGGCGGGATGGAGGTGACGCCCGCGGGCTTCGCAGCGATGGCGCGCGCCTGCGTCGAGCTCGCCGGGGAGTGCGCCCGCGGCCGCCTCGCCGCCGTGCTCGAGGGCGGCTACGATCTCGCGGCGATCGTCGAGGGCGTGGACGCGACACTGGCGGCGATGCGCGGCGCGGAGCGCCCGCCGCCCCCGATGACGGGCGACGCCCGGCGGGCCGAGCGCGTGCTAGCGCCGGTGCGCGCCGCGCAGGCACCGTACTGGCGGCTGTAGATCAGTCCGCGCCCTCCGGCACGCCATCCTGCTCCTGCTCCAGCTCCGGGTTCGCCGGCTCCGCCTCGGGTGCCGCCGCGTACTCCGTCGGCTCGGAGCCCTTCACGAACACCTCGAGCTCCGACTCCCGTCCCGCCACGGCGCGGAGCCCCGTGGCGCGGTCGATCTGCGCGAAGGTCACGCCCTCGGGCACGGGGAAGTCGATCACCGGCCGGCCGGCCACCGCCTGCTTCATGAACGCGGTCCAGATGGGCGCCGCGGCGTGGCCGCCCGTCTCCGGCTTGCCGAGCGAGCGTTCCGCGTCGAAGCCCACCCACACGCCGGCGAGCAGGTCCGGCGTGAAGCCGATGAACCAGGCGTCGTGCGTGTCGTTGGTGGTGCCCGTCTTGCCCGCCACGGGCCGCCCGAGCTCGGCCGCCCGGCGCCCGGTGCCGTGCTGCACGACCGTCTCGAGCATGCTCGTCATGACGTACGCGGTCGCCGGGCTCATGACGCGCTCGAAGCGGGGACGCGTGCCGGAGAAGTCGAGCGGGTTGCCTTCGAGGTCGGTCACGCGCGTAATGAAGATGGGCTCGAAGCGCTTGCCGAGGGTCGCGAACACGCCGTAGGCGCGCACGAGGTCGAGCGGCGTCGTCTCCATGCTGCCGAGGGCGATCGAGAGGTTGGGCGGCGGCACGCCCGAGAGCCCGAAGCGGGACAGCGAGCGGAGCACCTCCTTGAGCCCCATCTGGTCGACGAGCCGCACGGTGACCGTGTTGAGCGAGCGGGCGAGCGCGTAGCGGAGCGGCGTCGGCCCGTAGTACTTCTCCTCGAAGTTGCGCGGCATCCAGGGCGGCCGGTTGCCGTCCGGGAGCGTGATCGGCGCGTCGAGCACGATCGACGCCGGGGTGTAGCCGTGGTCGATCGCGCACGCGTAGATGAGCGGTTTGAAGGCCGAGCCGGGCTGCCGCCTCGCCTGCACGGCCCGGTTGAACTGGCTGCGGCGGAAGTCGTAGCCGCCGACCATCGCCTTCACCTGGCCGGTGTAGGGGTCGATCGCGACCAGCGCGCCCTCCACCTGCGGCTCCTGGTCGAGCGCGAAGCGCGCCTCGCCGCCGACCGCCTCCTCGGTGACGGTGACCGCGATCACGTCGCCCGGCTTGAAGGCGCTCGGCGCGAGCCGCCGCGTGCCCCAGGTGAGCGCGGAGGCCGGCAGCCATCCCTTCTCCCACGCCGTGCGGATGCCGAGCGCCTGCGGGCGCAGCTCGGTGACCACGCCGCGCGCGCGGCCCGCATCGAGCGGCTTGGTGGCGGCTTCGCGGGCGAGGAGGGCGTCGATCTTCTTGGGATCGAGGTGGCGGAGCGGCCCGCGGAAGCCCTGCCGGGCGTCGAGCTCGCGGAGGCCGGCGCGCACCGCGTCCTCGGCCGCCTTCTGTATGCCGACGTCGACCGCCGTGTAGACCTGGAGGCCGAGCTGGTAGGGCGCCGTGCCGCCGTAGCGCTCCTCGAGCAGCCGCCGGACGTGCTCGACGTACCAGGGCGCGGCGAGGTAGGTCGCCGGCCGGCGCGGCGCGAACACGAGCTGCTCGGTGAGCGCCGCCGCCTGCTGCTGGGGGGTGATGAATCCGTTCTCGCGCATGCGCTGGAGGACGTAGTGCTGCCGCGCGACCGCGTGCTGGGGGTGGCGCTGCGGATCGTAGCGGCTCGGCGCCTGCGGCAGGCCGGCCAGGACCGCCGCCTGCGCGATCGTCAGGTCCTCGAGGCTCGTGTCGAAGAACTCGCGCGCCGCGGCGGCCACGCCGTAGGCGCCCGCCCCGAAGTAGATCTGGTTCAGATAGAGGTAGAGGATGTCGTCCTTGGAGAGCTTCGCCTCGAGACGGAACGCCAGGACGAGCTCCTTCAGCTTGCGCTCGTAGCTCCGCTCCGGACTGAGCAGGAGAGCCTTCACCACCTGCTGCGTGATCGTGCTGCCGCCCTGGACTACGTGGCCGTGAAAGAGGTTCGCCACCAGGGCGCGCGCGATGCCCTCGGGGTCGACGCCGCGGTGGCGGTAGAAGTCGGCGTCCTCGGCGGCCAGGAACGCCAGCCGCACGTGCTGCGGGATGCGGTCGAGTGGGACCAGATAGCGGCGCTCGACGTAGAACTCGCCGATCAGGGTGCCGTCGTCGGCGTAGATGCGGGTGGTGACCGGCGGCTTGTAGTGCAGGATCTGGTCGACCGGCGGCAGGTCGGCCGTGATCTCCCGATAGAGGACGAAGCCCAGGAGGCCCGCCGCCAGCCCGCCCACCGCGGCGGTCCACAGGGCGATGCGCCCGAGCAACCCGAAACGTCGCCGTCGCCTCGCCATCCTTCGCGGCCGGCAAGTTAGCGGCTGCGCCGGGGGGCGGTCAAAGGCGCTCGGGCGCACCGCGCGGTTGACTCGCCGACGCCTTTCTCCGTACAGCTCGGGCGATGGGTCCGGAGGAGAGCGGCGGGCTCCGCTGCAGCCAGTGCGGTGCCACGGTCCGGGGCACCCGCCACACGCGTACCGGCTACACCGTCGGGCACTACGTCCTGCACACGGGGCGCACGGGCGAGGCGACCCGCCGTCGCCGCGACGACGAGGCGCCGCTCACGTACCGCCGGCTCCTCGACACCCTCGAGGTGGTGAGCTGTCCCGCCTGCTTCACCCGCCCCGACGTGCAGCGCCTGTGGCTCGCCTTCGGCGACCGCGGAGAGCTCGGCGGCATGAGCGCAGGGGGCGGACCCTGATGGCCGGGCCCCTCCCGTCGATCAAGGAGTCGCACCTCGCGGGCCGCTGGTACCCGGCGGATCGGCATGCCCTCGACCGAATTGTCCGCGAGCTGCTCGACGCCGGGGGCGCCCCGCAGCCCGGCGTGGTCGCCGTCGTCGTCCCGCACGCGGCCTATCAATACTCCGGGCCGACCGCGGCCCGCGGCTTCGCCGCGGCCGGCGCCGGCGTCCGCCGTGCCGTCGTGCTCGGTCCGAGCCACTTCGCGGATTTCCGCGGCGCGGCCCTCCTGCCGATGAGCGGCTACCGCACGCCGCTCGGGGTCGTGCCGATCGACGCCGAGGCGGCGGCGGCCCTCGCGCGCGCGCCGCTCGTGCGTCCGAACCCGGCGGTCTTCATGCGCGAACACGCGCTGGAGATCCAGCTCCCGCTGCTCCAGGGCCTGGCGCCCGAGTGCGCGCTCGTGCCGCTCCTCGTGGGCGCACTGGAGCCCGGCGACGCGGTGGCCCTCGCCCCCGCGCTCCGTTCCCTGCTCGGGCCCGGGACGCTCCTGGTCGCGAGCTCGGACCTCGTCCACTACGGTCGCCGCTTCGACTACCTGCCCGTGCCGCCGACGGACGCGCGAACCGTCGCGGCGGCGGTGCGTCGCCTGGACGAGGGCGCGCTCGAGCGCATCGTCGCGTGCGACGCCGACGGTTTCGTCGCCTGGGTCGAGGAGACCGGGGCCACCATCTGCGGGCGGCACCCGATCGAGGTGCTGCTGCGCGCTCTGCCGGCCGGCGCGCGCGGCGAGCGGCTCGCGTACACGACCTCGCTCGAGGTGACCGGCGACTACGAGCAAAGCGTCAGCTACGCGGCGGTGGCCTTCGCGCTGGCCGCGTGACGTCTCCCTTCCCCGTGTCCCGTGGGAGCCTTCCCCGGGGACGGGCCCCGGGCGGGTTGGAGACGGTCGTGGAGGCGCTCGCGGTGCCGGCCGTGCCGGGCGGATCGTTCGCCGCGGCGCGCATTGAGGCTCGGAGGGCCGCCCGCTAAGATCGCGCGCGTTCCTCATGGAGGCGGAGACTCGCAGGCAGGCTCGGGCGCGGCGCCGTGCCGAGAAGACGGCGAAGCGCGCGCACGGCCTCACCGTCCTCGAGGACATCAGCGCCATCACGGCGCGCTCCGAGGACCTCCAGGAGACCCTCCAGCGCATCGTCGAGGTGGTCGCCGAGCGGGTAGGCACCGACGTCTGCTCGCTCTACATCCTCGATCCGCGCGCGCAGCGCCTCACGCTGTGGGCGACCATCGGCCTCGATCGAGGCTCCATCGGCAAGGTGACGATGAGCGTCGAGGAGGGGCTCACCGGTATGGCGATCGAGAAGCTCGAGCCGGTGCTGGCGGTGGATGCGATCACGCACCCTCGCTTCAAGTTCTTCCCGGAGACCGGCGAGGAGAAGTACCACTCCTTCCTCGGCGTGCCGATCATCGAGCGCGGCACGCCGATCGGCGTGCTGGTCGTGCAGACGCTCCGGCGCCGCAGGTTCTCCCCGCACGAGATCCGCATCCTGCGCGAGATCGCCACCAAGGTGGGCCCGATCATCGTGACCGCGCGCCTGATGGAGGACCTGAAGAGCAAGGAGAACGAGCGGCGCGAGTTCCGGCGCCGGATGGTGGCGGCCATCAAGCGCCTCCAGGCCTACGAGAAGGCCCCGGACCGGGCCGAGGCGGCGGCGCCCGGGCGCGCGCGGCTCAACGGGCTGCCCGCGGCCCCCGGCTTCGGCCGCGGCCGGGCGCACCTCCTCGAGCCGCCGGTCAGCTTCGAGCTGGTCGAGGAGAAGCGCGCCGACCATCCCGAGGAGGAGAAGCGGCGCTTCAAGCGCGCGCTCAAGCAGTCGATGGCCGAGCTCGACCACCTGAAGGAGCGGCTCGCGAAGCGGCTCCCCGAGTTCGACGGCGGCATCATCGACGCCCACCGCCTGATGCTCGAGGACCCGGGCTTCGGGCGCAAGGTCGAGGCCGCGGTCCACGGCGGCCTGGCGGCCGAGGCGGCGCTCAAGGGCGTGGTCGAGGAATACGTCGAGCAGTTCGTGCGCATGTCGGACGGCTACCTGCGCGACCGGGCGGTCGACGTGAAGGACGTCGGCCTCCGCATCCTGCGCAACCTGCGCGGGGTCCCCGAGCCCGAGCGCCCGCTCGACAAGGACAGCGTGCTGGTCGCGGAGGAGCTGACGCTCTCCGACCTGTCGCTCATCGAGCACGAGCACCTGTGTGGCATCGCCCTCGCCACCGGCGGCGTCACCTCGCACGCCTCGATCCTCGCCAAGTCGTTCGAGATCCCCACCGTCGTCGGCTGCGAGCACCTGACCGAGACCGTGCAGGAGGGCGACGACCTGATCGTCGACGGCAACTCGGGCGTGGTGTACGTGAACCCGCCGGTCGACGTGGCGCGCGAGTACGAGCGCCTAGAGCGCGAGTACAGCGCCTTCAACCAACAGCTGGAGACGCTGAAGCACCTCCCGGCCGAGACGAGCGACGGCCGGCGCCTCTCCCTCTACGCCAACATCGGCCTGATCGCGGATCTGCTCTTAGCCCACCGCCACGGCGCCCAGGGGGTGGGCCTCTACCGCACCGAGTTCCCCTTCCTCACCTACCGCGAGTTCCCCAACGAGGAGGAGCAGTACCAGCTCTACGCGCGCGTGGTGCGCGGCATGGAGGGCCGGCCGGTCACCATCCGCACGCTCGACGTGGGCGCCGACAAGTACCCCGCCTACATGCAGGTGCCGCGCGAGGACAACCCGTACCTCGGCTGGCGGTCGATCAGGATCTCGCTGGAGATACCGGAGTTCTTCAAGATGCAGCTGCGCGCCATCCTGCGCGCCGCCGTGCTCGGCCGCGTGCGCGTCATGTTCCCGATGATCTCGAGCGTGGAGGAGATCCGGCGCGCCAAGGAGCTGCTCGCGGAGGCGAAGGAGGAGCTCGCGCGCGAGGGCCGCGAATTCGAGCCCGGGGTGCAGGTCGGGATGATGGTGGAGGTGCCGTCGGCGGTGGCGCTCGCCCACCAGCTGATCCGCGA
This sequence comes from Deltaproteobacteria bacterium, assembly GCA_005879795.1. Taxonomy (NCBI): domain Bacteria; kingdom Pseudomonadati; phylum Myxococcota; class Myxococcia; species Deltaproteobacteria bacterium. The sequence goes on along the minus strand of VBKJ01000129.1, from coordinate 117,639 downwards.
GGTCGACTTCTTCTCGATCGGCACCAACGACCTGATCCAGTACCTGCTCGCGGTCGACAGGAACAACCGAAAAGTCGCGCCGCTCTACGAGCCGCTCCATCCGGCCGTGCTGAGCGCGGTGCACGAGGTGGTGCAGGCGGCCAAGGGTGCCGGCAAGTGGGTCGGCATGTGCGGCGAGATGGCCGCCGACCCGCAATGCACGCTGGTCCTCCTCGGCTTCGGGCTCGACGACCTCTCCATGGGCCCGTTCTTCATCCCGGTCATCAAGCGCATCATCCGCTCGGTCTCCTACCCGGCGGCGCGCAACATCGCGCGCGACGTGCTCGAGATGGCGACCGTCAAGGAGGTGAAGGGCTACCTCTTCGACGGGATGAAGAGCCTCGGCATCATCGAGCTCATGGAGATGTATCACTAGGACCCGACCGGACGCCGTGACGAACGTCGCGTTGACAGCGCCGCGCCCGGCGTCTACAAGCCACTAGACCGGCTCTACGCACCGGGACATCGAGGAGGCGTCCCATGCTGCTCGCCGCCACGGCGCTCTCAGGCATCCTGCTCGTCGCCGCCCTCTGGCCGCTTCTCCGGCGCGCGCGGCGCGAGGCCCGCGAGATCGTGCCGCTCGCGGTGAGCCCCGCCGCGGCCGTCCCGCAGCACCCCCCCGTCCTCTGCCGGACGCTGCGCGTTTACTTCATCAAGCCCTCCAAGTACGACGACCGCGGGCGCGTGGCGCACTTCTGGAAGGGCGTGCTGCCGAACAATACGCTCACCGTGCTGGCCGCGCTGAACGAGGCCTACAATCGCCTGCGCGACGATGACGGCGTCTACGTCGAGACCGTCATCTGGGACGAGCAGGTCGACGGGCCCGTGCTGCCGGCGACCATCCAGAGCATCCAGGAGAAGGCGCTCGAAGACGGTGTCGAGGTGATCGTCGGCCTGGCCGGCGTGCAGACGAACCAGTATCCGCGCGGGCGCGACCTGGCGCTCCAGTGTCGCCGTGCCGGCTTCCCGGTCCTGTTCGGCGGCTTTCACGTGAGCGGCCATCCCGAGTCGCGCGCCTTCCTCGAGAGCTGCGGCATCACCACCGTGGTGGGCGAGGCCGAGACCATCTGGGGCGACATCCTCGACGACTATCTCGGCGGCGAGCTCGCGCCGAGCTACAGCGTGACGGAGGGCATCCGTGCCAGGACCGGCTCGGGCGAGATCACCGTGCCGCTCATCACCGAGGCGCAGCTCCCCGCTATCAACGACCCCTATCTCCGCCGCTTCGCCTCGCCCAACATGACGACGGTCGATACCTCGCGCGGGTGTCCGTTCACCTGCTCGTACTGCAGCGTGAAGAACGTCATGGGGCGCACGATGCGGGCGCGGGACCCCGAGGCGGTCGTGCGCTGGATCCGCGACGCGGGCGAGCATCACGGCATCGACTCGCTCTTCATCGTGGACGACGACTTCTTCCGCAGCCCGTCCTGGGAGCCGATCCTCGAGGGCATGGCCGACTACCGCCGCAAGGGGAACCGGCTCTCCTTCATGATGCAGGTCGACGCCGAGGCGGCCGCCTTCGACGATCTCGGACCCGGCGAGAAACCGTCGAGCCAGCGGCAGAAGTGCGAGCGCTTCCTGCGCCTCGCGGCCGCGGCCGGCTGCTACTCGGCGTTCGTCGGCTTCGAGACTTTCAACCCGCAGAACCTCCTCGCCGTCACCAAGGTGCAGAACCTCGAGAAGGAGCACCGCCAGCGCAAAGAGGGGGCGGCCGCTGCGGCCGCCCTGCAGGCCGTCAAGGAGAAGTACCGCCGGGTGTGCCGCAACTGGCATCGGCACGGCGTGGCGGTGCACTGCGGCTACATGATCGGCTTCCCCTTCGACGGGCCGGAGATCGGCCGCCAGTCCGCCGAGTGGCTGCTCGAGGTGGGCGTCGACCTGGCCTCGTTCTTCATCGTGACGCCGCTGCCCGGCACCGAGGACCACGACAAAGCGGTACGCGAGGGCACGATCGCCGACTGGGACTTCAATCAGTACGACTCGCAGCACATGGTGTCGTACCACCGGTGCATGACGCCGGCCGAGGTTGAACGGGCATATCGCGACGCCTACCTGAGCTTCTACTCGGCGCGGAACACGCTCCGCTCGCTCCTCACCTGGCACCGCGTACCGGGTCTCAGCTGGCCGGCGCGGAGCGCCATGACGCGGCAGCGGCTCTACTACTTCTACAGCTATCGCGCCGGCCGCCACCCGATGCTGGGCGGGCTCTGGCAGAAGGGCGTCAGGCCCGAGGCGCGCCGGCGCGTCGTGGGCGACGAGGAAGCGCGGGCCGAGTACCTCGGTGCTGGGATCGTCAGCACCGAGGGGGTGCGCGTCGAGCTGCCGGCGTAGGCGGCACCCAACCGACCGGCGCGCCCGCCGCCCTGGCCCGCTGCGCCGGTGGCTCGTGGACTTTGGGGCTGGTGGATTGTAGACACGCGCCTCATGGGCAGGCTCGCGGGGCGCGTCGCGGTGGTCACGGGCGGCGGCTCGGGGATCGGGCGCGCGATCGCGCGTTCCTTCGCGGCCGAGGGCGCGCGGGTCGCGGTGGCGGACCTGAATCGCGAGGGTGGGGAGCGCGTCGGCGCCGAGATCGTGGCCGCCGGCGGCACGGCCATCGCCGTCCCCACCGACGTGGCCGACAGCGCGCAGGTGGACGCGCTCTTCGCGCGCGTCGTGCGCGAGTGGCAGACGGTCGACGTCCTCTCCAACAACGCCGGCATCGGGGAGCTCTCCCCGCCGCTCAGGGCGCAGGTCGCGCAGGCCCTCCAGGCGCTGCTGGGCGGCGCCCGCCTCTCTCTCGGCATCACCCGCCACATGGACGACGCCGAGTGGCGTCGCATGCTCGACGTCCACCTCTTCGGCACCTTCGCCTGCACGCGCGCGGCCCTCCGCATCATGGAGGAGCGGGGTCGGGGCGCGATCGTCAACATGGCCTCCGTTGCGGGGCTCGCGGGCATCCCGGGCTCCCCGCACTACGGCGCGGCCAAGGCGGGGATCATCGGCTTCACCAAGTCGGTGGCGCTCGAGGTGGGCGGCGCGAACATCCGCGTGAACGCGATCGCGCCCGGCCTGATCGACACGCCGATGACCGCCGACATGCCGCCGGTGGTCCGGCAGATGGTGCTCATGCGCACGCCGCTCGGCCGCAGCGGGACGCCGGAGGACATCGCCGCGGTGGCGCTCTTCCTGGTCTCGGACGAGGCGAGCTTCGTGACCGGGCAGGTGGTGAGCCCGAACGGCGGCTTCCACACGTAGGGGGACGATGCGGGAGTGGGCGGCGGCGATCCTCGTCCTCCTCTCCGCGTGTGCGCGGCATCCGGAGACGCCGCTCTTCACGGGCGAGCCCTATCTCCTCGTGTGGGCGGGCGACGCTGACCGGCAGAACAGCGACTTCCTGGCCGTGCTCGACGGCGACCCGACCTCGCCCTCCTACGGCAAGGTCCTCAGGACCTACCCGGTGCGTTCCCGCGGCAACGAGCCGCAGGCCCTCATCGCGGCGCCGCGCGCGGACCGCCACGTGTTCGCGAGCGGCGTGCTCACCGACCGGACCTTCGTGTTCGACGTGCGCCAGCCGCTCGCGGCCCGCCTCGTCCACATCGACGAGCCGGGGCCGGGCCGCCGTTTCGGCGCGCCGCACGACTACGTCACGCTCCCGAACGGGCACGTGGTCGCCACCTGCGCCGATCCGCTGCGCTATCGGGGCGAGCCGCGCGAGATCCTGGGCGCGCCCGGCGGCCTCGTCGAGCTCGACGCCGACGGCGGCTTCGTGCGGGAGATTCCCGCCGCCGACCCTGCGGCGCGCCACCTCATCATCGCGCCCTTCGGCGCGGCCGCCTCGCCCTCCATCGGCCGCCTGGTCACGACCAACGCCGGGCACGGCTACGCCGCGACGACGCGCGGCGAGCGCATGCCGGGCATCAGCGTGCAGGTGTGGACGCTCGACGGCCTCCGCCTGCTGAAGACCGCCGTCATCGACGCCGACAAGCGGGGTGAGGAGAACCTGGGGCCCGCCACGGCGCGCTTCATGAACCGCAAGCCCGTCCTCTACGTGAGCACCGACCAGGGCGGGGCGCTCTACGCCTCCGACTCGATCAACACCTCGAACCCGGTGTTCCAGCTGGTCTTCGACTTCGGCCCGGGGGCGCTCGGCGGCGGGACGGCGATCACTCCCGACGACCGCTTCCTGGTGGAAGTCCTCGGCGGCTCGAGCCGTGTCGTCTCGCTCGACCTGGGCGACCCCTGGCACCCGAAGCTCGTTTCCGCGGTTCGCCTCGACCGCGATCCGCTCGACCCGGGCAAGGCGCGCCGCGGCGGGCCGCACGGCCTCGCCATGAGTGCCGATGGGACGCGCCTCGCCGTCGCCGACTACACCGCGGACGTTCCTGGCTACCGGCAGGACGGCGACCATCGCGTCTACCTGCTACGCCTCGACCCGGCGACGGGGCGGCTGCGCATCGACGGCGCCTTCCAGGACGAGCTGTCGGGCGAGGTCGGCGTGAGCTTCGAGCGCGCAAGCTGGCCGCACGGGGAGACCGGCCCGGCACGGCCGGCAGGCCTCCTCTTCGTCACCCCCGAGCCGCCGCCCGCGAAGGGACGCCGCGAGGGGGAATGATGCCGGGGCTCATGAACGGCGACATGATGTAGCGAGCATCAGGCGGATGGCGTCGTCTGCTGCCGCCCGTGGGACGAGCGTCCTCGGGCGGCGCGGGGCGGCCGCCGCCGTGCGCTCGAGCCGGGCGGGAAGGCGATCGCCACCGGTACGCCGAGCGCGTGCGCGATGGCGAGCGCGCTGGCGACGGTGGGAAGAGCGCGCCCGTTCTTCACCTGGTTCAGGTGCGCGCGACCCACGCCCGCGCGGGCGGCGAGCTGGGCGTCGCTCCAGTCGCGGGCGGCGAGCAGGCGGGCGATCGCGTTCCGCGTCATGGGCGCCCGCGGACCCAGAGCGCCTCGACCGGCACGCCGAGGGCGGCCGCGATGCGCTCGGCAACCTCGAGGCGCGGGTTGGCGCCGGGCACGCGCAGGCGGGCGAGCAGGCGCGGCGGGAGTAGCGTTCGCCGCTCGAGCTCGCCCCAGGACATGCCGTGGCGACCGAGCAGGATCGGGAGCCGGTTCACCACTGCGGGAGGCGGGCGGCGCGCCATGCGGTGCGAGCATGGGGCCCCGGCGCGCGTGTTGCAAGGCGAGGTGATGCCTAGGGTCGGAACGCCCGAGTATTTTCGGGGAGCTTCTCTGATACCCGTACAGTCACCGCCCAGCGGTGACTTAGCGCCGCTCCCCGAGGCGGCGGAGCCGCGCCGCGTGAAGCTGGAGGACATGGGCAACGATCTCCAAGTCGTCGGCCGTCACCGGGGCCTGGACGTAGCGGCCGGTCGTGATGTCGGTCACGCGGAGGTAGACCTCGCTCTCCTCGGAGCCCGGGGTCTCGACCAGCATGACCTCGGTGTGGTCTGTCCGCCAGGCCCGCGTGCCGGGCATCAGGTCCTTCCGCTGCTCGAGCGGCGAGTGGCGCCGGCCCCGCGCGCGTTCGAGTTCGTCCTGGTCGCGGACTGTGTCGCGGCGATCCGCCTCGTTCGGCCGCGGCTCGTCGTGCTTCTCGGTCATCCCGCTAGGAGGCTGCGGCCCGCCCGGACGGCAGGATCCCGCTGCGGGGCTCCTGCGCCTTCGGCTGCACCAAGTCGCCGTAGGTCACCTGGCCCCGGTCGATGCGGAGGTTGTAGCCGCAGGTCGGACTGTCGCAGACCCATGCCTTGTAGAGGATCGCGGCGCCGTCCTGCCCGTAGTCCGAGAGCGGCAGCATGGTGCCGATCCCGCACTTCTTGCAGCGCACCAAGGGTAGCGTCTCCGAGAGCATGCTCTCCTCCCTTCCCCCTTTCGAGCTGGCGGACGACGCTCGGAGCATAGCCCCGCGGCGCGATTTATCAACTAGGAATACCCGGCCCCGATCAGGACCTGGCAGGTTGGGCTCGGTGCTCCGGTGTATTCGCTGCCTGCTGGATGGTTGGAAGTGTACCTGGATCAGGGTGACAGGAGGTTTCTCGACACGTGTGGATAGTGTCCCATCTCGGCGCGCCTCGGGGCCCGCCAGGCCGCTCTACTGGCAGGAACCCAAGAGTGTGGCGACCGCTACGTCGTTCGGGAAGGAATCGGTCTGCTCGTCGGTCCGACTGAAGGGCGTCGCGTCGGCGAGCACGCCGTCCGCCCTGAGGCGAAGGGCGATCACGCGATCGAGCTCGCCGCCGGCGACGTAGACGGCCTTTTCGGTGGCGGTCAGCTTGACCGGCGTCATGACCGGGTTCGCCTCGGAGAAGCGCGTCGGCCCCCTCGGCAGCCGGACCATGGGCGCGCCCGCGAGACGCGGCTCGGGCTTGAGACGATAGGCGTCGACCCGTCCCTTGAAGAACTCCGTGCCGAGCAGCGTGTCGCCGCCCGGGTGGAGCACGAGACCCTCGTACTGGAGGATGCGCCCGGTCGTGCTCGCCGCGCACTGCTGGCGCTGCTTCTTCGCCTGCCGGCGCGCGCATGCCGGCGTGGGCAGGAAGTACGCGATGTCGCCGCAGCTCTCGGCAACGACGTTCCCGTTCGCGTCCTTGCCCCTGTCGCAGAAGGTGCCGTCGGGCTGCAGGCGGAAGGCGGTCAAGCGGCGGAGCGCGCGCTCCTCGACGTAGACGAAGTCGCCGACGACGAGGAAGGCCTTCGGCCTCTGGAGGCGCTTGCGCTCCGAGTCCGGCGTCTTGACCTTGGACGCGTCCGTGTTGTTCAGGCGGCAGCCGGTCTGGGGCAGGCTGCCGTCGGGGTTGAGCCGGTAGATCGCGATGCGCCCGGGGATGTCGTCCGCGCTCACGTAGAGGAGGCCGCTGGTCGCCTGCGCGTCGAGGAAGGTGTTGGTGGGCTCGCCCTGGATGCAGCTCGTGAAGGGGTCAGGACTGCCCCCCCGCGGCGGCGTGGGCAGGCTGCCGTCGGCGGCGAGCGCGAAGGCCTCGAGGAACCCCTGGTGCGTGACGTAGAGCGTCTTCCCGTCGGGGCTGAGCGCCAAGTCCTGCGGGTTCCGGACCGCCCTGGTGTCGCCGAGGCTGCTGAGCCCACCGTGGTCGCCGATCTTGAACGCCTCGATGCGGTCGGCCTCAGCGACGTAGAGGACGGGTTTGCCGAGGACGTCCTTCCCGACCAGCACGCGCCGCGGTAGCCGGCCTTGCGTGCCGACCTGCACACTGGGGCTGGCGGCGAGCGCGCCGTCCGCCCCCAGGCAGAAGCCGTCGATCCGCTGCTGGCTGGCGGCGGTCGCGTAGAGGATCGAGCCCGCCAGCGCCGGCTCGGCGACGAGCAGCGCGACGAAGAGTCCATCGATCACGGAGCGCATGAGGCGGCGACTTATAGCAACCGCGCCGGGGTGCGTGAAGCGATTGCGAGCGGCGCACCGGCCGCGCATAATCCTGACTTCGACCGAGGAGGTGCCATGCCCGCGCTCGTCACCAGCCGCCGCGAGGCGGCGCTGCTCTACGTGGCGCTCAACCGGCCCGAGAAGCGCAACGCCATCCACCGGGAGTTGCTGCTCGCGCTGGTCGACGCGATCGCGGCGGCCGAGCGCGAGCCGGACGTGCGCGCGGTCGTGGTCTACGGCGAGGGGCCCGTCTTCTCCGCGGGCGTCGACTTCGCGATGCTCGCGGGCGATGTCAGCGGGGAGCGCGCGCTCCCGTTCCGTGCGCTCGTCGGCGACATGCAGGCGGCCCTCTCCCGCCTGGAGGCGCTCGAGAAGCCGGTCGTGGGCGCGCTCCATCGTTACGTGCCGGGCCTCGGGCTCGAGCTGGCGCTGGCCTTCGATCTACGCGTCGCGACCGCCGACTGCGAGCTCGGACTGCCCGAGGTGCGGGTCGGCCTCGTGCCCGACGTGGGCGGTACGACGCGCCTCGTGCGCACCGTGGGCTACGCCAGGGCGAAGGACCTCATCCTGACCGGGCGCATGATCGGGGCTGCGGAGGCGCTCGCGATCGGCCTCGTCAACCAGGTCGTGCCGCCGGGCGAGCACGTGGCGGCCGCCGCGCGGCTGGCGGAGGTGATCGCGGCCAACGCCCCGCTCGCGGTCGGGCTCGCCAAGCGCCTGGTCGATCTCGGCAGCAACGTCGACAAGCACACCTTCCTCGCCATGGAGCTCCTCGCGCAGAGCGTGCTCCTGCGCAGCGAGGACGCGCGCGAGGGGGCGCGCGCGCTGGCCGAGCGCCGTCCACCACGTTTCACCGGCCGCTGAGGACCCCGTGGGCTCCTGGAACGTCCTCGCCACCTCGCTCGAGGGCCGGCGGGACGCCCTCCTGATCGCGCTCCGGCGCCTCGGAAAGTTCCGTCGCGGCGGCTACCGCAACGTCGTGGTCGGCGAGGTGGAGCGCGTGGACGAGTTCCTCGCCTGCGTGCGCGCGGCGCTCGAGGTCGATCCGCTCCTCCCCACCGCGCTCGCCCGGATGGTCCCCATCGAGGCGACGGTGCGCTTCGAGGGGCCGACCGCCGTCGAAACCCTCGCCGCCGCCGCCGCCCCGTTCATCCAGCGTCTCGCGGGCGGCTCCTTCTTCGTCCGCCTCGAGCGCCGCGGCTTGAAGGGCCGGCTCCACACGCCCACCGTCGAGCGGGCGCTCGGCGACCACGTCTGGCGCGCCCTCGAGGCGCGCGGCCACACCCCGCGCGTCGACTTCAAGGACCCGGACGCCGTGCTGGTGATCGAAACCATCGGCGACGAAGCCGGAATCGCCGTCGTCACACGCGCGCTCCGCACGCAGCACCCGTTCGTGAAGATCCGCTAGGCGACCCGCCGCCACACCGCGCCCCGGCAGCTCGTCCGCGCGCCTAGCTCTCGATCGTGGTCGACCCGAGCAGGTTCCCGCCGAGCCGCGCGTGCCCGACGCGAGGATCGCCGATCACGTTGATCACCGACGCCTTCCCCGCCGCGAAGGCGCGCTCGAGCGCCGGCCGGATCTCCTCCGGGCGCGTCACGTGCTCGCCGTGGCAGCCGATGGCCTCGAACATGCGATCGTAGCGGAGCTCGGGCAGCATGTCGAAGGGATCGACGCGGCCGCGCAGCATCGGCATCTCCTCGAAGCCGGGGCCCCACGAGCTGTTGTTCCAGAGGAGGGTCACGATGGGGAGCCGGTGCTTGAGCGCGGTCTCGAGCTCCATGCCGCCGATGCCGAAGCCGCCGTCGCCGATGACGACGATCACCTGCTTGCCCGGGCGCGCGAGCTGGACGCCGATCCCCATGCCGATGCCGTGACCGACGGGCGCGAGCGGCCCTGCGTCCACGATCTGCCCTGCGAAGCGCGCCCCGAACCACTGCGAGAGCCAGCCCGAGAGCGTGAAGCTGTCGATCACGAGCGTCGCGTCACGGTCCATCAGCTCGAGCAGGTCGCGCGTCACGCGCGCGGGATGGATCGGGGTGCGCTCGTGCACCTCGGCCTCCTGCGCGCGGAGCGCCTGGTCGAACTGCGCGCGCATGCCCGCCACCTCGGCCAGCCAGGCGCCGCCCTGGCGCGCGATCCGGCGCGCAGCGGCGAGGTCGCAGAGCTGCCGGAGCACGAGCTTCGGATCGCCGACGATCGGGATCTCGGCGGGCACGTGCCAGCCGACGCGCTCGGGCGCCGCGTCGACCTGGATGTAGGTTGCCTCGGCGTTCCACGTCGGCGGCTGGCCGAAGTGCTCGCCGCTCCAGAACTTGAAGCCGACGGCGAGGATCAGGTCGGCCCGCCCGGTGAACGGCTTCTTCCATGCCCCGCGCACGGCGAGCCGGTCGTCCTCGGGGAGCGCGCCCTGACCCGCGCGACGGGTGTAAACGGGAACCTGCAGCCGCCGCGCGAGTTCGCCCAGCTCGGCCGCCGCGTCCGACCAGAACACGCCGTCGCCGGCGACGATGAGCGGACGCTCGGCGCGGGCGAGCGCCTCCAGCGCGCGCTCGACCGCCACGGGGTTGCCAGCGCTGCGCAGCTCGGCGGGCGCGTAGACGCGCGCGCCGCGGCGCTGCTTCGCCGGTTCGTCGTGGTGGTAGAGGATGTTGGTCGGGATCTCGACCAGGGTCGGACCGGGCGGCGGGCTCATCGCCTCGCGGAAGGCGAGGCGGACGTCCGCGGCGATCGTCGACCAGGCAAGGACGCGCTTGGTGAACTTGGAGAACGTGCGGCAGATGTCCACGCCGTACGCTTCCTGGAACGAGCCGAGCTGGTCCTCGGTGGTGGGGTGCTGCCCGGCGAGGCAGACGACGGGGCTGCCGGTCAGGCCGGCGACGCAAAGTCCCGTCACGGCGTTGGTGAGCCCGCAGCCCGCCGTGACCGAGAGCACGCCGGGGCGGCCGCTCGTGCGGGCGTAGGCGTCGGCCGCGTAGGCGCACGACTGCTCGTGGCGCATGTGGACCATCTGGATGCCGTGTTCGCGGAGGTGCGAGAGGATCGGCCAGATGTGACCGCCGTTGATGGTGAACAGGTGGCGGACCCGCTGCTCCGCGAGCACCTGGCCGACGAGCGCGCCGCCGTCGACGTGCGCCGCGCCGGCGGCGGCCGGCTTCGCCAGCGACTCCCCCATCTTGCGTGTGCCGTCCATACACCGGCTGTACCAAGCCGGGTGCGCCGCTCGCAAGCTACCGCGGGCGGGAACGGCGGCGGCGGTCCTCGCGGGGCGCGGCTCGGTCGAGGATGCGCTCGAGACGTTCGATCGCTTCCTCGGTGCGGGTGGCGGCCGACTCCGCGCGCGCCGCGGCAGCCTCGGCCCGTCCCGCGGCAGCCTCGGCCCGCGCGGCCGGGTCATCGCCGTGCGCCCGCCCGGCGAGCGCCACCAGCAGCGCAGCGGCGGCGCTGGCCGAGCCTAAAGCGCCGAAGCGCATCGATCGACGCTAGGCGGTGCGCGCGGAGGAGTCAACCGGCGCAGGGGGTGACAGACGGGCGCCGCGTGGCTAGACTTTGGCGCCAATGACCGGACGCGAAGCCCTTTTGCGAGCCTTCGATCGCCTCTTCGACGCCGCCGCGAAGAAGCTGAACGTCGTGTGCACTCCCGAGGAGCGAGCCGAAGCCAAGGAGCAGTTCGCGAGCCGCTTCGAGCACGCGCTCGCCCTCGCCCAGAAGGTGGAGATCGGGGAGCTGCCCGACGGGGTCCTCGATGCGATGGAGGTGGCGATCGCTCAGCTCTCTCCCGCCGAGCTGGCCGGCGTGATCGCCTCGGTCCCGCTGGCCCAGCAGACCCAGGAGATGCTGCGCGCGATCGCCTTCCGGCAGGCCGAGCAGCGCCTGCTGGAGCACTTCGCACTGCAGGCGGACGCGCGCTACGGCGGGAACTAGTTCGACCCCCGTGGTGCCGTCTTTTTTGCGTTGACCTCGCTCGGGCCGCTCTGGTACGGTCCGCGCGCTTTGCAGGATATGCAGCGCGCCAAGGTCATCCCGGTCGACTTCGCGGCCCGGCGCCGCATGCGCGCCGCGGCGCGCGTGCGCGCCCCCGTGCCGTCCCCGCTTCCGCTGCCGGCGCTGCAGGCCCTCGGACGCTCTTCCGGCTTCCTCGTGTTCTGGCGGCCGCCTGCGCGGTACAGCGCGGCCGAGTACCTGGGCGGCCGGTGGGACTGGGGCTGGACGATCTTCGTGTGGACGAACGACGCCGCCGTGGGGCCCGTGTGGTGCGAGCTGGTGAACGGGCGGGGCTACGTGGCCCAGCGGCTCACGCGCCAGGGGTTCGTCTCGTTCCTGCGCCGGGCAGGCGACGTGGGCGGGCTCCTGCTGGACGGCGAGCTCGACGGCGACGGGCACGTGATTCGAGCCGAGCCCGACCAGCTCGTTCGGCGGACGGACGCGCTCTCGGCTCTCGGCTCCTGAGCCCCGCGCCCGGGTGGTGGGCGCCGGCGGTCGCGGAGGGGAAGTGATGCGGAAGGTGGCGGCTCTGGCGGTGCTGATCGCGGCGGCGCGCGTGGTGCTCGCGCGCGAGACGGCGGCGCCCGTGGCCTACGTCGTCATGGATGCTGAGAGCGGCACGATCCTCGCAGAGCACGAGGCGCACAAGCGCTGGCCGCCCGCCTCGATGGCGAAGATGATGACGGTCCTCGTCGCCATGGAGCGGGTGCGCGACGGCGCGCTGTCGCTCGACACGCCGGTGCGCACCTCGGCGTGGGCGAGCCGCATCGGCGGCTCGCAGGTCTATCTCGCCGAGGGCGAGACGTTCCCGCTCGGCGAGCTGCTGAAGGCGGTGATGATCGAGTCCGCCAACGATGCGGCGGTGGCGGTGGCTGAGCACATCGCGGGCTCGAGCGCGGCGTTCGTCCAGCTCATGAACCCGCGTGCCGCGGCGCTCGGGCTCGCGGACACCACCTATCAGAGCCCGCACGGCCTCCCGCCCGGCAAGGGGCAGACGGCAGACCTGACCAGCGCGCACGACCTGGCCGTTCTCGCCCGCGAGCTCATGCGCTTCTCCGAGGTGATGCGCTGGGCCGGGACGGCGAGCGCCGGCTTCCGCAACGACACGCTCGTGATGGCGAATACGAACCACCTCATCCGGACCTATGCCGGCGCGACCGGCCTGAAGACCGGCTACTACCGCGAGGCCGGCTTCTCCGTCACGGCGACCGCCATCCGCAACGACCTCGACCTGATCGCGGTCGTGCTCGGGCTCCCTACCAAGCAGGAGAGCTTCACCGAGGCGGCGCGCCTGCTGAACGAGAACTTCGCCGCCTACCGGGTCGTGGCAGCGGCGCGCCGGGGGGCGCCGGTGGGGCAGGTGCCGGTCGCGGGCGGGAGCGAGCCGAGCGTCAAGGCGGTGGCTCTGAGCGATCTCCGCGTGCTCCTGAAACGCGGCGCGGACAAGGACGTGGTCGTCGAGGCGCACGTCCCGCGCCAGCTCCAGGCGCCGGTCAAGGTGCGCCAGCCGCTGGGCGACGTTGTCGTCCGCCGCGGCGAGGAGGAACTCGGGCGCGTGGCGGTGGTGGCGGACCACGAGGTGCCGGCGACCGGCTGGCTGTCCTGGCTCTGGAACCGCGGGCTGACGAGCGCGACGGCGCGCTGACAGCTAGGTGTCCTTGCGGGCGCTGGGCTCGGGCCCGGGGTCGAGAACGACGTCGTCGGGCAGCACCATCAACGACTCCCCCGAGTCGAAGTCGACGTGCACGAGCGTCCGGCCGAGGTTCTCGGTCGTGTAACGTATGGTGCCGGCCAGCTTCCCCGGCAGGTAGCCCCCGTGATGCGCGATCGGGCGCGCGGTGAGGCAGCGAAATCCGCCAAGGCTTCGGTCGAGCATTTTCTCAACCCTCACTCGCTTAGGAAGCAAGCCTCGTGCCGGGCGGTGCGAGGCCGAGGTGCGGCGAACGCCGGCGCTCCTCCCCCCGCTGCGGGCGGAATGATACGCACGGTGCCTCGTTTTCGAGCAGTCGAGACGTTGTAAAATCGACATTCAGGGTTCAAGCCCTTGCAAGCGTGCGGGGAGTGCGCCGGTGCGCGAGAACGCCCTGCGCCCGCCCGGGCTGCTACGGGCTCTCGGCCGGCGAGGGCAGCTGCGCGGTCGGCAACCAGACCGGTCGCTGGGCCCCGTAGTGGAGGCAAGCGGCCTCGAGTCGCTGCCGGAGCTTGCGCGACCGGAGGCGCACCGTCTTTGCGCGTAGCGGCTCGAAGCCGGCGCGCTCGAACGAGCCCCGATCGACCAGCACCGTCCCGGCCTCCGCCTCGGCGCAGAGAATGGCGGCGAGATTCACGGGCTCACCGAGCGCGCCGAACTGCTTCTTGCCGTAGGGGCCGATGTAGCCCATCGTGACCCGGCCGAAACTCAAGCCGGCCCCGAGGCCGACGGCGACCTGCGGCCGTCCTGCCGCCTGCCAGTCGGCCCGCCAGCGCTCTCGGAGCGCGTCGAACTCCCGGTGGAGCACCGGGCACATCTCGTTCACCAGGCGATCGAGCATTCTCCCGGGTGGCCCACCGGCCAGTTCGGCGATGAAGAGGGCGAGCAAGCCGTCACCCGTGTACTGGAAGACCAGACCGCGATGGCGCTCCACCACGGCGGTCAGCGCGGTCAGGTACTCCTCGAGAAGACCGGCAAGGTCGTCGGTGTCGCCCAGGGCCAGGGTGAGCTGCGAGAAGCCGCGCATGTCGACCGCGAGCACGCCCGCGTCGTGCGCGTGTGGCACGAGCAGCCCGGGATGCGCGCGAGCGCGCAGCGCGCTCTCCAGGATGAGGGCGCTCAGTCGATCGGCGGCCGCGGCGGCAACGCCCGAAGAGAAGCGGACGAGCGCCGAGGCGGTGGGCCCGAAGCAGCGCGCCGCAACGGCCGCAACCGACCGGACGCCCCGGTGCGGGAGGTCGAGCCACCGCGCCACAGACGGCCGCGCCAGAAGCGCGGCGACGCCGTCCACCCAGCGCTGCGAACCGTCGGCCTGGGTTGCGCTGCAGGCCATGAGGAGCTTCACGTGCGCGGGCTGGTAGCGAACGGCGTCCACTGCGCTGCGGGCTGCCGACCACGCGAGCCTGTCGACGGCCATATCTTTGAACTGGCTCAGGAAATACATCGGTCAAAGCACCTCCTTCAGCCTTCCCGTTCTGCACGGGTCGGAGTCCTATATGACGCAGCGTGCCATGGCCATACCGGCATCCGGGCCTTCGCCCAGCGGCGCGGCCGACGGCGTCGTCAGTCGAGCCCGAAGACGAGCGCGGGCAGCTCGCTCAGCGTCGTGATCCTGCTCACGCCGGCGGGGAGGCGCGGACGCTGGTCGCGGCGGTCGACGAGGATGGCGCGAAGCCCGGCGCGGCGGGCGCCCTCGACGTCGGCCACGAGGCCGTCGCCGGCGTGGACGGTCGCGGCTGGCGCGACGCCGAGCGCGCTCGACGCGCTCCGAAAGATCGCCGGGTCCGGCTTGGCCGCAGCCGCGGCGGTCGAGTGGAGCACGAGGTCGAGGAGCGGGCGCAGGCCGAGGGCGGCGAGGAGGGGCGGGAGGCGTCCATCGAAGTTGGAGACGACGGCAAGCTTGAGGCCCTGCGCGCGGAGCAGGCGGAGCGCCTCCGCCACCTCGGGGAAGACCCGCCACGCCTCTCGGCGGCCGTAGTGGGCGAACAGCTCCGCGAAGCACGTCTCGAAAGACGGCCGTTCCGCGGCGGGCCCGAATGCCCGGCGCACGACCGCGTGCCACCACGCGCGCTCGCGCTCGGCGAGACGGGCGCGGCCGACACCGGGGAAGGCGAGCGAGGGGGCGGCGACGAGCGCCTCGCCGAAGTCCCTCTCGGCCCGAGCGGGCGCGAGCGTGATTCCGTGCCGGGCCGCGAAGCGGGCGTAGGTCCGCCCGACCGGCTCGGCCACCGCGAAGAGCGTGCCGACCGCGTCGAGCGTGACCGCCTCGAGACGCATCAGGGTCGTCGCGGCCCGCCGAACTCGGGCTCCTCCCAGAACTGGATCAGCACGCCGTGCGCGTGGCGCGGATGGATGACGGCGGTCCGGCGGCCCCCCGGTATCTCCGCCCTGCCGATCAGCTCGATGCCATCGGCCTCCAGGCGGCGCACCAGTGGGTCCAGCCGGTCGACGTCGATCGCGAGGTGATGAAATCCCTCGCCGCGGCGGGCGAGGAAACGCTCGACGAAGCTCGCCGGGCGCGCGCTCTCGATCAGCTCCATCTTGCAGCCCGCGAGCCAGAACCTCTGGAAGGCGTGCGCGCCGTCCCAGCCGCGCTGCTTCGGCCGCGGCGCCTCGATCGGGAAGAGGCGCCGGAACCAGCCGAGCGTCGCGTCGATCGAGCGCACGGCGAGCGCCACGTGATCGACACGGAAGCGCACCCCGTCGCGCGCCGCGACCGGGTCGGTCGGGTGATCCGCGGGCGGCGCGCCGTGGAAGCCCGGCACCTGCCAGAACTGGATCAGGATGCCCGGCGCGGTGCGCGGCGAGATGAAGGCGGTCTCGTCGCCGTTCCCGTAGTCGCCGCGGTCGACGATACGGAGGCCCGCGCGCTCGAGGGCCGCGGTGTAGGCGCCGAGCCGGCCCTCCTCGACATCGATCGAGAGATGATGCATGCCCTCGCCGCGGCGGGCGAGGAAACGCTCGACGAAGCTCGCCGGGCGCGCGCTCTCGATCAGCTCGAGCTTCCAGTCGCCGACGAGGAAGTCGGTCCACACGAACTGGTCATCGTACCCGGAGCGTGGCTCGACACGCATGCGGATGGGGAGCACGCGCCGGAAGAAGGCGAGGGCCGGGGCGATGGCCCCGACCGCGATCGACACGTGGTCGACTCGGAGAGCGGGAAAGGACGGGCCCACCGGGGTCAGGCGCCTGCGGCGCGGAAGTTCCGGAGCTCGGCCGTCAGGCCGTCCGCGCCGTTCTCGACCACGACGTAGCCGCCGTCGCGCAGCGGGCCCGCGTTGAGCACGAGCGTCTCGCCCACGCGCTCGGTGCCCCGTCCCTCGTGAATGTGCCCGACGACGGCGAGGTCGGGCCGCCGCACCTCGATGAAGGCGCGCACCGCCGGGCTTCCCACCGGGCGGCCGTTCATGAGGCGATCGAGGCGCGTGTCGAAGGGCGGCGCGTGGCAGACCATGAGGCGCCGGGGCGCGTCCGCCACCGCCGCGTGGCCGCGCTCGAGGACGGCCCGCAGCTCGTCCTCCTCGAGCTCGGTCGGCGTGTCCATGGGGGTGATGTTCGAGCCGCCGCAGCCGAAGATGCCGAGGTCGCCGAGCCGCCGTCCCTCGCCGTGGAGCGAGATGCCCTCGGCCTCGAGCGCGTCGATCACCGACGGCATGTCGAGGTTTCCAGTAACTGCTAGCACGCTTGGGCAAAACTGCCTGACCGCATCGACGACCCGGAAGGCGTCGGGAGGGTCTCCGAAGTGGGTGAGGTCGCCGGTGAGGATCGCGCACTCGGCCTCGCGGAGCACGGGGCCGAGTCGTTCGATGGCCCGGAAGGCCATGTGAATGTCACCGAAGCAGACGAGTCGCACCGACCGCGGTTTTAGCTGCCGCCCGATGTCGTCGCAACGAGCCGTGGCGTGTTCCTTCGGGGTAACGGATCGTTTCGCCGCGCGGCGGATGAAACTTCGCGCCCGTTGAGACCGCTCGCCCGGGGCTGGCCGCTCGCCCGCTACGGGCGCTCTGCATGGCCGCCGTCTACGTGCCGCGATCGCCGACGACCGGCGTGCTCTACGGCGTCGTGCGCACACACCTCACCGATTTCCTCGCCGCCGTAGACGCACAGACGGATGGCAGTGGCCTCCCCGGGTTTGTCGTGAACGAGTTCCGAAAATTCCTCCGCTGCGGGGTGTTGGCCCACGGCTTCGCGCGAGTACGCTGCGGGCACCGTGCGTTCGAGCGCCTGGTTCCCTTCTCGTGCAAGGGCCGCGCGGTCTGTCCGAGCTGCGGCGGACGGCGGATGGCCGAGCGCGCGGCACACCTCGTGGATCGCGTGCTGCCTGCCGACGTGCCGGTCCGCCAGTGGGTCCTCTCGGTCCCGCACCGGCTGCGCTACCGGCTCGCCTACGATCACCGCCTGTGTCGCACCGTGCTGCACGTCTCCGTGCGCGCGCTGCGCAGCGCCTATCGCCGCCAGGCGCGGCGTCAGGGGCTGGCGGGCGGAGAGACCGGCATGGCGACGAGCGTGCAGCGCTTCGGCGGGGCCGTGAACGTGCACCTTCACTTCCACACGCTCGTCCTCGACGGCGTCTTCGTGCGCGACGGGGACGGCACGCTGCGCTTCCGCCAAGCGTCGCCGCCCACGGACGAGGACGTGCACCGCGTCGTCGCGCGCGTGCGGCGGCGGCTCGAGCGCCTCGGCGTGACGGGGACGGCGAGCGCTGCCGAGGACCCTGATCCGCTCGCGGACGAGTCCGCGGCGCTGGCGGCCCTCTCCCGGGCGGCGATCCTCGGCCGGGGCGCCCTGGGCCCGCGCGCGGGGCGGCGGCCCGTGCGGATCGGCGCGGACCCCGATGCGCCGTGGGTCGAGCGCCACGTGCCGCTTCACGCGCACGAAGCCGGCTTCGACCTGCATGCCGCCGTGCACGTCGCCGCGGGCGACCGCGAGCGGCTCTGCCAGTACCTCTGCCGTCCGCCGCTCGGGCAGGGGCGACTGCACCGGCTGCGCGACGGGCGGATCGCCGTCGCCCTGCAGCGCCCATGGGCAGACGGGACGACCCATCTCGTCTTCACACCGGTGGAGCTGCTGGAGCGGCTCGTCCCGCTGGTGCCCCGGCCGCGGACCAACCTGATACTTCTATCACGGCGTCCTGGCGCCGAACGCGCCGTGGCGCCGGGCGGTGGTGGCGCGCGCCGAACCCGAGGCTGGCACGGTCCCATCGCCGCCGCCCGCCGACGACCCGCGTGACGATGCGACGCATCGTCGCGCGCGCCCGAAGTATCGCGCCTGGGCCGACCTCATGCGCCGGGCGTTTGAAGCCGACGTCCTCGCCTGTCCGAAATGCGGCGGGCGCATGATCGTGCTGGCGACGATCGAGGACCCCGCGGTGATCCGGCGGATCCTCACGCACCTCGGGCTGTCCATGGAGGCCGGAGAGGCATTACCGCCTGCGCGGGCGTCGCCGTGGGCCGACAGCCCCTCGGAATAGAAGCTGGCCCGCTCCCCCGCCCGCCACGCATCGCTTCGCCCGGAAGCTGGTGCCAGGATCGGCTCTCCCGTTCACCCCGTGTCCCGGAGCACGCAGACTTCACAACGCGCCGTGTCTGTGACCACGTCGCCTTGGGCATTATACGCCCCGCGCGAGCCGGGGGGCCTTGGGGCGAGGGTCTGACTTCGGACGTTACGTAGACTTCCCGGTTTAACCCACATCGCGACAGCACATCGTTGCAACGTGCGACGCGCCACCGCCATCGATGACCTCTGGAGCGGCCCTCGGTGCACGAAGGGTCGGCGCGAGTCCGACCGCCCGCGCAACGAAGTGTTTCGGCGCGGGGCGGATGGAACACCATGCCGCGTAACCGCGCGAGACGGGGGAACTGCATTCACTTCCAGCGTCAGGGCCAGCCGTTCTTGATCGCCCAGGTCTGTTCGTGTACACGTCATGTACACGAGGCCACATGCGGACGTCCGCGGTTCGCCACAAGCACCTGAAGCTCGACCAGAGCAAAATCGACTTCGCGAAACGGTACTTCGGTGTCGACTCGGAGCAGGAGGCGATCGAACGAGCGCTCGCGCTCCTGATGGATGAGGAGCGGATCGGTCGGCGCCTGAGGCCGCTCAAGGGAATCCTCAAGGGTGACGAGCGGCCGTGGCCGTACCGGTAGGTCGCAAGGTCCTCCTCGACACCAACGTCTTCATCGACTACCTGCGCCTGGGCGCGCACGCCCAGTGGGTCACCGGCCCGGCGCAGCGGACCGTGCGCTTCCTCTCCTCGGTGGTGCTCATGGAGCTCCGTCTCGGGGCGGACACCCTTCCACGCCGTCGTGCGGTCGATCGGATCAAGGGAGCCTTTCCGGCGCAACGGCTGATCGGTCCGGCGCCCGATCTGTTCGACCGTGCCGCGGTCCTCTTCAGGGCCCTCCACGGTGACGGACGGGGGCTGCGAGACCGGCTCGGCATCGTGAACGACCTGCTGATCGGGCTGAGCGCGTGGAGGATCGGCGCCACGGTCGTCACCGCGAACGTCGACGAGTTTGCCAGGATCCAGCGTCACCTTCCGGGTTTGTCGGTCGTGCCGCCGTCGCCCTGACCGTGTCCCGGGTGGATCCTCTTGCCAGGACGCCGTTGCTACCGCCCTGCTACCACGGCATCCGAACCACCCCGCACTCAACGAGTAGGCGAGGAGCGTTCCAACCCTGAAATTGTGCGGGGCTGTTGCTCGGCGTGCTGCTGAGTTCGTCCCTCAAACGAAGTCGAGGTTCCCGGTGACGGCGAGCACCTGCGGGCAGAACGCGCGCACCGCTGCGATGCCCCGGAAGGCATCCGCCGGGTCGCCGAAGTGCGTCAGGTCGCCCACGAGGATCGCTGCGTCGGCGGTCGAGAGCTCTGGCGCGAGCCGTCCGATGGCTCGAAGTGCCATGTGAATGTCACCGAAGCAGACGAGCCGCACGGTATCCTTGTAACCCGCAGCCCCAACTGGATCAACGTGGGGATGACAACGAGACAGCGCCGCCGGAGACCTGCTACAACTCCGCGCACGGCCATGGTAGGGTACGCCGGCCGTGGGCGAGGTGATCGCATTCGCGGAGATCGTCCGCATGCGACGGCAGCGCGTCGCACGTGCCGTGCACGCTCGCTGCCGGATCCTGATTGCGGCGGCGATCACGGCGGCGCGGGCGGAGCTGGTTGGCGCGCCCGCACCCGAGCGGCCGGTGCGGATTGCCCGCCTGCGGAAGCTCGAGCAGCTCGAAGAGTACGCGAGCGCCCTGGGGTAGGGGCCGCCCGGGCGGGGAGGGGTGGTGACGATCGAAGCGTGGATGGTCGCGGCGGCGATCGTGGTGGGCGGGGCGCTCGTGGTGCTCGCCCGGGAGGTTCGCCGCACCCGCGCCCCGCGCGACGACACCGGGGCGCTGCTCCTCCTCCAGCAGCAGCTCGACGCCCTCCGCGCCCAGGTGGCGGAGGCGCTCGCCGGCCAGGGGGAGCTCGTCGGTCAGCAGCTCGCGCGGCTCACGGGGCAGATGAACGACCGCCTGCGCGAGAGCCTCGAGGTGGTGCAGTGCAGCCAGGCCGCCGTCGGCGAGCGGCTCGATAACACCTCGCGCGTGGTGGGGGAAGTGCAGAAGGGCCTCGGCGAGTTGCGCGAGGCGGCCTCCAAGGTCTACGAGGTCGGGCGCGACGTCGCCTCGCTGCACGACATCCTGCGCGCCCCGAAGCTCCGCGGTGGACTGGGCGAGTTCCTCTTGGGGGACCTCCTGGCGCAGGTGTTGCCCTCCGCCCACTTCACGCTCCAGCACGCCTTCCGGAGCGGCGAGCGGGTCGATGCGGTCGTCCGCCTGGGCGACGGGCTCGTCCCCGTCGACGCCAAGTTCCCGCTCGAGGACTTCCGGCGCCTGCTCGAGGCCGCGGACGACGACGAGCGCGCGCGCGCCCGCAAGGCCTTCGTCGCCCGGGTGCGGAGACACGTCGACGACATCGCGACCAAGTACGTGCTCCCGGACGAGGGCACCTACGACTTCGCCCTGATGTACATCCCGGCCGAGAACGTCTACTACGAGACCATCATCCGCGACGACGAGCCCGGCCTGGCCGCCTACGCCATCGCCCGAAAGGTCATCCCGGTGTCGCCCAACTGTTTCTACGCCTACCTCCAGGCGATAGCGCTCGGGCTGCGCGGCCTGCGCATCGAGGCGCGCGCGCAGGAGGTGATGGGTCTCCTGGCGCGTCTCGGAGGCGACCTGGGTCGCCTGAAGGAGGACTTCCGCCTGGTGGGCAAGCACCTGACCAACGCGGCGGCGGCGTACGGGGCGGCCGAGCGCCGCATGGAGCGGCTGGGCGGCAAGCTGACGGCCATCGGCGGTGAGGAGCCCGCCGAGGACGCGCCGCGGCAGGCGCTCCTGCTCCGCTCGTCGTAGAGAGAGGAGGCGTGCAGCATGATCAGCGTCCCGGCCGTCCGGCTCCACCAGTTCGGCGTCTTCCTCTACCAGGCGATCCTCGGCGCGCGTGACGTCGACCGGCTGGTGCGCTTCGAGGTGCTCTCCTACGACACCACTGGGCACCCGCCGGGGGACGCGAAGCGCAAGTCGAAGAAGGCCGCGCGCGTCAACTGGGAGCTGCTCGAGAAGCGCATCGCGGCCAGCGCGGAGGCCTACCAGCGCCCGATCATCAAGAAGAAGATCGCCGAGCTGGTCGACTACTACACGCAGTGCTCGGAGACCGGGAACCTGCCCGCCATCCCGGGCGCCGTCCTCCTGGTCGCGGACCGGCGCCTCGAGTTCACGCCCACCAGCTCGCACCGCGTGCTCGGAGTGCTCGAGATTCCCTCCGAGGAGGGCGTGCTGCGTGCGCTCGACGGCCAGCACCGCCTGCTGGCGCTGCACCAGCTGATCGCCGCCGGGCAGGCCGAGGACGTGCAGGTGCCGGCCGTGATCTTCGACCGCCTGACGCCGGACCAGGTGGTGGAGCTGTTCGTCACCATCAACGCCAAGCACACGAAGCTGAACCCGTCCCACCTGATCAGCCTGGCCGGGCGGCGCCTCTACCCCGACAAGCAGCTCGCCGCGAGCCACGACATCATCCGCACCCTGAACGAGTACGCGGACTCGCCGCTCCACGGCGACATCAAGCTCTTCGGCGTCGGGCACGGGCGGGTGGCGCAGGCACCGCTCGCCGAGGAGTTGAAGGGCATCTTCACCGCCCTCGACGCCCTGGGCGGCCGGCAGTCGGACCGCTTCCGGGAGTCGGCGCAGCGCTTCTTCTTGAACTACTTCAAGCAGATCGCGGCCGTCTTCCCGCGCGCCTGGGTGGGTCGCAAGTACAGCATCAAGACCGGTGTGGCGCTGCGCGCCTTCCTGCGCGTGGTGCCCGACGTGCTGAAGACGATCCGTGACGGCGGCGGCGACCCGCTCGACGCGCACGCCATCCGGCAGACGATCAAGCCGTGGGGGCTCCTGGTCGGCGACGCCCGCTTCGAGACCGAGGGCGAGTGGCGCCAGAAGCAGGCCGGCGGCACGCGCGGCACGGTCGAGCTGCTGGCGCGCGAGCTGCGGACGGCGCTGCGCGGATGAGGCCGGCCCACCCGATGCCGGAGGAGCCGCCTGTTCCGGAAGCGGTGCCGTCGCGGCGCTCCGTCGTCTTCGTCCCCGACGAAGCGCTGCTCTACGAGCTGAGCGACTCGCCGTTCTGTCTGAAGGCGCGCATCTGCCTCCAGCTGAAGGGCGTGCCCTTCCGCCGCGTGACCGTGACCCTGGGCCGGCGCCGGGAGCTCCGCCGCTTGAGCCCGCTCGGCCGGGTGCCCGTCCTGGTGCACGGCGAGACGGTCATCGCGGACCAGAGCCGCATCGCGCACCATCTCGACGAGGTGTACCCCGAGCCGCTGCTCGTCCCGCTCGGTGCCGAGGCCCGGGCGTACGCCGGGCTCGTCGAGGAGTGGGCGGATGGGGTGCTCGCCCCCGTGGTCGGGGCGTGCAAATGGCTCAACCCCGAGAACCGGGTGGCCGCGCTCGCGAACACCGTGACCGAGATGGCGAGCGCGCCGCTTCGGCCGCTGCTCGGCCGGCTCCTCGTGGCATGGATGCGCCGACGCCATGCTGCCGCCGGCTACACGGCCCACTCGCTCGACCGGCTCGAGGATCGCCTGCGCGCGAGCCTGGCCGGGCTCGCCACCCTCCTCGCGGGCAAGCCCCATCTCCTCGGGCGGACTCCAACGATTGCGGACGTGGCGGTCTTCGCCCAGCTCGCGGGCCTGCGGGGCTACGCCGAGGCCCGGCTGGTCGAGGAGGTCCCCGTGGTCGTCGAGTGGCTCGACCGCCTGGGCACGCTCCCGCCCATCGCCGCCGCGCTCGCGTCTTGACCGGTCCCGGGGCGCGTGTCAGAAGCCGCCCCATGCCGAATTTCGTGAAGGTCGCCGCCGCTGGCGACGTCCCGCCGGGGACGGGCAAGTGCGTCGAGGCGGGCGGCAAGCAGATCGCGCTCTTCAACGTCGGCGGCGCGTTCCACGCCATCGACAACACCTGCCTCCACCGCGGCGGCCCGCTCGGCGAGGGCGAGCTCGAGGGGGCGATCGTCACCTGCCCGTGGCACGGCTGGCAGTACGACGTCACCACCGGTTGCAACACCATGGACGAGAGCGAGCGGGTGGAGAAGTACGACGTGAAGGTCGAGGACGAAGCGGTCCTGGTCGCGGTCTAGCTAGCCCGCTAGAGCACGTGTCGCCGCGCACGATCGCCCCTCATGAGCGCGGCTTGCGGAACCGGGGCGGGCGCCTCTCGAGGAAGGCGTTGCGCCCCTCGAGCGCCTCCTCGGTCTGGTAGTAGAGCTGGAGCGCGCTGAAGCCGAGCTCGGTGATCCCCGCGATGTGCTCGGTGTCGGCGTTGAACGACTGTTTGGCCAGGCGGAGCGCCGTGGGACTCTTCTCGAGCAGGTCGCGGCACCAGCGCTCGGTCTCGGCGCGCAGCTCCGCGGCCGGCACGACCTTGTTCACGAGCCCCATCGCGAGCGCCTCCGCGGCGCTGTACTGCCGGCAGAGGTACCAGAGCTCCCGCGCCTTCTTCTCGCCCACGATGCGCGCGAGATACGCGGTGCCGAAGCCGGGGTCGACGCTCCCGACGCGCGGCCCCACCTGGCCGAAGACGGCGGTGTCCGCGGCGAGCGTCAAGTCGCAGAGGACGTGGAGCACGTGCCCGCCGCCGATGGCGTAGCCGTTCACCATCGCGATCACGGGCTTCGGGATGGCGCGGATCACGCCGTGGAGCCCGTGCATGTCGATCCCGATCCCGCCCGCACCGCCATAGCCGCTTCTCGTGCGCTCGCGCTGGTCGCCGCCCGCGGAGAACGCCTTGTCGCCGGCGCCCGTCAGGACGACGACGCCGACCTCGGGGTCGGCCCACGCGGCGCGGAAGGCTGCGATCAGCTCGTCGACCGTCTGGGCACGGAAGGCGTTGCGGACCTCGGGGCGGTTGATGGTGATCCAGGCGACGCCGTCGCGGGCCTCGTAGAGGATGTCGTCGTAGGGCATGGGGTCTCCTGGCTCGCGGCCTGTTACGCCGGCCCGGCCGCGTACGACATATCATGCTCCCCCGAGGCGTTTCGTCTAGCAGCGATAGAGCCGTCTCGCCTCCGCCCGCAGCTCCGTGCGGAAGTCCGGATGGGCGACCGCCACCAGCTCCCCCACCCGCTGCCCGAGCGTCTTCCCCCCGAGCGTCGCGATCCCGTGCTCCGTCACCACGTGGTCGACGAACCCGCGCGCTAGCGTGACCGGCGTCCCCGGAGGCAGCACGGGCACGATACGCGAGCGCAGCCCCTCCGCTGTCCGGTGCGCCGAGGGCAGGACGAAGATCGCGCGCCCGCCGGGCGAGTACGCCGCCGCGATCGCGAACGCCGTCTGGCCGCCGACGCCGGACCAGAGCTGGGTGCCGATGCCCTCGGAGGCGACCTGCCCGGTCAAATCGACGAGCAGCGCGTTGTTCACGGCGGTGAGGTTCCGCTCGCCTACGAGCACGGTCACGTCGTCGGTGGTGCCGAAGCTGTAGAGTGCGAATCCCGGGTGCCCGTCGACGAAGGCGAGGTCCTCGGGCGTGAGGCCCGTCATGAACGAGCCCACCACGACGCCCGGGTGGAGGACCTTGTGCCGCCCGGTGACCACGCCCTTCCGCACCAGGCTCGGGATGCCCGCGGTGATCGCCTCGGACTGCACGCCGAGGTCGTGGCGATGATCGAGGTAGAGCCCGAGGGCGGAGGAGACCGTGCCGATGCCGATCTGGAGCGTGTCGCGGTCGCGCACCAGCTCGTGTGCGACCAGGGTGCAGATGACCTCCGTGGCGGCGGTCTCCTCCTCGGTCCGCGGCGCCGTCGTCGCCGTGCCGGTCGGCTGGTCGGCGGTGACGAGGTAGCGGAAGCGCTCGACCGGCGCCCAGCTGTCGCCGCCGGTGCGGATGAAGTCCTCGTGCACCTCGCCGATGACGGTACACGCGGCGCGGCAGTAGACGGGCGAGAACCACGCGCCGGTGCCGAAGCTGCAGCGTCCCGCGACGTCGGGCGGCGACACCGGCACGAGGTAGACGTCCGGGGTCGGCGACACGCCGGGCGGGAGGGCATCCGCGTGCCAGTGGCTGATGGGAAGATACCCGACGCGCCCGGCGTTCACCGCGACGCGGTCGGCGGCGGTGGCGTAGTTGGTGGTGAGCGCGAAGGCGTCCGCGTCCCAGGGAAAGAGCGAGGCGAGATGATCGATGCGCACGCCGCCGAGCTCGCCCGCGCGCGCGGCGAGCGCGCGGCAGAGCGTGTACGGCGTGTTGCTGAACGAGGCGACCGCGACCGAGTCGCCCGCGCGGACGACGCGGAGCGCCTCCTCCGCGGTCACGAGCCGCTCGCGCCACCCCACGGGCGCGGCATCGCCCGGCATGGGTCGCTTGTCAAGGCGGACGGGGCGGCGCATAGCTTCAGGCGCGATGCTGGAGACCGCGCTGCACTCGCATCTCGCCGCACGCGGCGCCGTGCACGCCGAGGAGCGTGGCGTCGCCCTGCCGCGCCGCTTCGGTGACGACCCTGCGGCCGAGTACGCGGCGCTGCGCGAGGACGCGGCGCTCGTCGACCTGGGCTTCCGCGTCGTCGCGCACGCGACGGGCGCGGACCGGGTGACGTTCCTGCAGGGCATGCTCACCAACGACGTCGCGTCACTCACGCCCGGCGCCGGCTGCCCCGCGCTGCTCCTCACCATCCAGGGCCGGGTCACGGCCGACCTGCGTGTCCTTGCGCTCGCGGACCTAGTCCTCCTCGACGTGGACGTGCGGGCGCGAGGGGCGCTCGTGGAAGCGCTCGAGAAGCTCATCATCGCGGACGACGTCGAGCTGGGGGAGCCGGGCGAGCCGCTCGCCCTGATCGGGGTCGAGGGACCCGGCGCCGCGCGGCTGCTGCCCGATGCCGCGGGCCTCGCCCCCTACGCGCACGCCGTGGTCACGCTCGGGGGCGTGCCGGTGCGCGCGCAGCGCGCGAGCGAGGTGCGCGGCCCGGGCTTCGTGCTCCAGGTGCCGGCGGTGCGCGCGGCCGCGGCGTGGGACGCACTCAGCGCCGCGGGGGCGCGGCCGTGCGGCATGGAGGCGCTCGAGTCGCGGCGGATCGAGGTCGGCGTGCCGCGTATCGGCGTCGACATGGACGGCGCGACGCTCGCGCTCGAGGTGCCGGTCGAGGACGCGATCAGCGCGACCAAGGGCTGCTACCTGGGGCAGGAGGTGGTCGCGCGCGGGACGGCGCGCGGGCACGTGAACCGCCGCCTGGTCGGGCTGCGCCTGGAAGGGCCGGAGCCCCCGCCCGGCGCACCCCTCGTGCGCGACGGGAAAGAGGTGGGCCGGCTCACGTCGGTCGCGCGCGCCTTCGCCGCGGGCGGCCTGGCCGCCCTCGGCTTCGTGCGCCGCGAATGCTGGGAGGCGGGCACCGAGCTCCGGGTCCGCCACGGGCACGCCGTGACCGTCGCCCGCGTCGCCGAGCTCCCGCTCGCGTGACGCCTACGGGCAGGTCACGACGATATCCGACCCGATCATCGAGAACGGCGCCCGGAGCGGCCTGGGCGCCGGATCGCCGGGCAGGAGGAGGCCGCAGTTCGTGCACTCGACGTTGGTCCACGCCGGCGTGCCCGCGAGCATCGCGTTGAGCCAGTCGACCAGCGTCGGCACGCCGCCCGTCGTGTCGGTGTAGACCTTGTCGCTGCCCCACATCGTGTGCCGGCTTCCGGTCCCGATGTAGTAGCGGTAGTTCGAGGGGACCGCGGCCGCGGTCGCGAGCGCCTGCGCCACCATCTGCGTGTTGAACGCGCAGCTCGCGTTCCACCAGGTCACGGCGGCGATCGGGTCGTTGTCGTTCAGCATGATGTTGTAGAAGCTCGTCTGGCCGCCGAACCCCCCGTCGTACGCCGCCGAGTACTGCGCCCAGCGTGTGCGCGGGAAGAAGTTTGCGACGACCTCCGTGTAGCCCACGATGCCGGTGCCGTTGGTGAGCACGTCGGTGAGCCCCGGGATGTCCGTCGGAATGTTGGCCGCGAAGTTCCAGTTCGGGAAGTAGTTGTCGAGGAAGCTCTGGGTGATGACGCCGTTGCCGGCGTCGGCGAGCACCTCGAACTTCGAGGCGGGCCACACCCGCTCGTGCAGCACCGCGTTGAACCAGGCGCCGTACGCGCCCGCGCTGGAGCCGGTGACGAACACCTGGTCGGGGTCGACGAAGTGCTCGCGCGCCCACTTCTCCACCACCCGCGAGTTCTGGTAGCCCCGGTGCTCGACGTGAGGGGGATAGTCCTTCGCCGAGTCCCCGAAGTGGACGTCGCAGCTGCAGTACGATACGAAGACGATGTTCCAGTCCCTGAATGGGTTGCTCGGGTTGGCGAGATCGGCGAACCCCGCGTGGTAGTTGTTCGGGTTGTCCGAGCCGGTCGGGCTCGGGTCCACCGTCGCGTCGCAGGAGGGAAGCCCGCACGTCAGGCTGTCCCAGCACGCACCGCCGCCCTGGTAGTACACGACGAGCTTGTTCACGGTGCCGCGCTTGGCGAAGAAGTAGTACGGCGAGCCGTTCATGCAGATCGGGGTGAAGTCCCTGCCGAGGTAGCGCGTCGTCCCGGTTGCGGGATAGGCCGTGAACTGCGTGTCGTCGACATTCGGCGACACGACGGTATCGAAGACGAGGTCGGCGGTGACGCCGTCGATCTGGCTCCCGAGGTCCGCCTGCGCGGCGGTGGTTGGGCAGCCGGCGCTGATCTGGGCCGTCCAGGCCCTGCCGAACGCTGCGCTGGCGGCGGCGCGCGCGGCATCGCGTGCGGTCCCGTCGGCATCTCCCTGGAGGTCCCTGACGTGAGCGCCCTCTGCCGCGAGGATGCGGCCACACTCGAGCGCCGCGGCGTTCAGGAGCGCGCTCCCGCAGCGCGCGTTGCCCGCGCGGCGGAGGTCGAGACCCGCGTTGATCGCGGTCGCCACGCCGCCCGCTGCCCCGTCGATCAGGCTCTGCGCGGCCCCGCTCGAGAGCGTCGTCTCGGCGCAGTCCGTTCCCTGGCCGAGGGCGTCCGCCTCGGCCCGCGCCCAGCGGGTAGCGAGCTGCTTGGCGGCATTCGCGAGCGAGCGGTCGCGCTTCCGGTCGTTCTGGCTCCTATCCCAGGCGCTCCAGGCGCGAAGGACGGCCTTGCAGTACTTCCCCGCCTCCTTCTGCTTGCGACCGACGCACGTGTTGGCGGGGTAGGGGGCGGTCCGGGCTGGCTCGCCTGCGAGCGTGCTCCCGGTGACCGCCAGGGCCAGGCAGATCGCAGATGCTCGGGCTCGTCTCATCTGTCGTCGCCTCCGTGGGGTGCGGATGAGCGTCGCCGGGTGCACATGACCGTATGTCCGCGCCGCGGGATGCGTCAAGCAGGAGTCCGGCCCCCCGTCGATCGCGAGGAGAGATCTGGATTGCAGCGCTCACGGCCCATGCGGCGCTCGATGGGCGGCCGCCTTCCCCGCCGGGGCGCTTTCTGCTAACCGGCCGCCATGGCCACACAGCTCGGCAAGCGCTACCTGTGCGACACCTGTGGGACCGAGATCCTGTGCAACAAGCCTGGGACGGGCAGCGTCACGTGCTGCGACCACGAGATGAAGGTCAAGGAGGCGAAGCCGCTGCCCTCCTCCGACTGAATCGTCGGCTGCTCGAGAACGCGCGGGTCGTGACCCTCGTGAGGCCGTTCGCGACCCTGCGCTACGAGAAGCGCGGGGCGGTCGCGGTCGTGGCCCTCGACCGCCCCGAGGTGCTGAACGCCTACAACGTCGCCATGCGCGACGACCTCCACGCCGCCCTCGGGGCCGCCGACGAGGACCCCGAGGTGCGCGCGCTCGTGCTCTGTGGCCGCGGCCCGGCCTTCTCGACCGGCGGCGACGTGCGCGAGTTCGGGACGGCGCCGTCACCCTTCGTCGCGCGCGCCGTCCGCTGGCGGCGCGACGTGTGGGGGCGGCTCCTCGAGCTGCGGGCGGCGACGATCGCCGCCGTGCACGGCTACGCCGTGGGCGGCGGTATGGAGATGGCGCTCCTCTGCGACCTGTGCGTGGCGGCCGACGACGCGCGCTTCGCGCTGCCAGAGACCGGGCTCGGCATGATCCCGGGCGTGGGGGGCACGCAGACCCTGCCCCGCAAGGCCGGGGCGGCGCGCGCGCTAGACCTCGTCCTCACCGGACGCTGGCTCGATGCCCGCGCGGCGCTGGCGGCCGGCCTCGTCCAGCGAGTGGTGGCGCGCGCCCGGCTCGAGGCGGCGGCGCTCGCCCTTGCGCGCCGCCTGGTGCGCCTCGATCCGGCCGAGGTGCAGGCCCTCCGCCGCGCCGTCCGCGGCGCGCACGACCTGTCGCTCGAGGCCGGCATCGCCCTTGAGCGCCGACTCGCGCTCGCGCTACAACGCCGCCCGTGAATGCGGCGGCCTTCCTCTCCATCCCGGCGGGTATCGTGCCCGGCCAGGAGGCGCTGGTGTGCGAGGGAGCCCGCTTCACCTATGCCGAGACGTGGGCGCGCGTCCGCCGGCTGGCGTCCGCCCTCGCGCGCCTCGGCGTCGGGCGCGGCACGCGCGTCGCCGCGCTCAACGTGAACTCGCACCGCTACGTCGAGGCGTACTACGCGACCGCGCTCCTGGGGGGCGTCTTCGTCCCGCTCAACTACCGCGCCAAGACGCCCGAGCTGGAGCACATGCTCGCGACCGGGAAGCCGCGCGTCCTCCTCGTGGGCGAGCGCTACCTCGAGCTGGTCGAGTCGGTGCGGTCGAAGCCGGCGGTCCTGATCGCCTTCGACCGCCCGGCACTCGGTCACGCGGGCTACGAGGAGCTGATCGCCGGCTCCGCCGAGCACGAGGAGGAGGCCGAGGTCGAGGACGACGACCTAACCATCCTCATGTACACGAGCGGCACGACGGCGCTCCCCAAGGGCGTCATGCTGACGCACCACGACTTCACGGCCTACGTGACCGCCAACGTCGAGCTGGCCGACGGCACGCCGCGCGGCGCGGCGCTCCTCTGCGTACCGCTCTACCACATCGCCGGTGCGACCAACATGATGACCACGCTCTGGACGGGGCGCCGGCTCGTCCTCATGCCGCAGTTCGACCCGCGGGGCTGGCTCGAGATGGTGGAGCGCGAGCGCATCACGCACGCCTTCCTCGTGCCCACCATGCTGAAGCGTCTCCTCGACGAGCCGGACCTCGGGCGGCGCGACCTCTCGAGCCTGGAGATCCTCTCCTATGGCGGCGCGGCGATGCCGTTCCCGGTGATCCGCCGTGCGATCGAACGCTTCCCCCCGAACGTCGGCTTCGTGAACGCCTTCGGGCAGACCGAGACAACCTCCACGCTCACGATTCTCGGCCCCGACGACCACCGCCTCGAGGGTACGCCGGACGAGATCGAGAAGCGGACGAAGCGCCTCACCTCCATCGGGCGTCCGCTGCCCGACGTGGAGGTGCAGATCGTGGGTGACGACGGGACGATCCTCCCGCCCGGCGCGGTGGGCGAGATCTGCGTGCGCACCCCGCGGGTCATGAAGGGGTACGCGGGCGGCGAGTCGCCGCTCGTGCGCGACGGCTGGCTCCCGACGCGGGACATGGGCTGGGTCGACGAAGACGGCTACCTCTACATCGCCGGGCGCAAGGACGACATGATCATCCGCGGCGGCGAGAACATCGCGCCGGCCGAGGTCGAGGCGACGCTCCAGTCCCATCCCGCCGTGGAGGAGGCGGCGGTGGTCGGCGTGCCCGACCTCGAGTGGGGCCAGCGCGTGGCGGCCTTCGTCGTGCTCCGCCCAGGGGCATCGCTCAGCGCCGAGGCGCTCGGCGACTTCTGCCGCCAGCGGCTCGCGACCTTCAAGAAGCCCGAGGTGATCCGCTTCGTCGCCGAGCTGCCGAAGAACCCGATGGGCAAGATCCTCCGGCGCGACCTGCGCGCGCAGCTCGAGAGCGTGTGAGGCCCGGCCGCGGCCCGAGCCGCGCGCGGCGACCCCCGAGCCGCCATCCGCGCCCCGCCTCCGGTCCCGCCGTCGAGCTCGTGGTGCGCGACGGCGTCGCCTGGATGACGCTCGCCCGCCCGGCGTCGGGCAACCGCCTGGACGCAGAGCTGCTCGGCGCCCTCGTCGAGGCCGCCGCCGCGGCCGAGGACGACGACGGGGTGCGCGTCGTCGTGCTGGGGGCGCGCGGGCCGGCGTTCTCGCTCGGGCTGCCGCGCAGGTGCCGCTGGCCGGAGCGCTCCTGGCCCGACGGCGTGGGCGCGCTCGGGACTCTCACCAAGCCCGTGATCGCGGCGATCCAGGGCGCCGCGGTCGGCTGGGGCCTCGCGCTGGCGCTCGCCTGCGACCTCCGCGTCGCGTCCACGGCGGCGGTGCTGGCCGTGCCCGAGATCGGCGAGCGGCGCTTTCCCGGCGGGGGGGTGACGCAGCGGCTGCCGCGCATGATCGGCACGGCGCGCGCCATGGAGCTCGTGCTCCTCGGCACGCGTCTCCCGGCGGCCGCCGCGGCGGCGTGGGGTCTGGTGAGCGCGGCGGTGACGCCGGCCCGCTTCGTCTCCACGGTCGAGGAGACAGCGCGCACGCTCGCACAGAAGGGGCCGCTCGCGCTCCGGCTGGGGAAGGAGGCCGTGTTGCGGGCCCTTGACCTCCCGCTCGCGGACGGGATCAGGTTGGAGCACGACCTCTACGTGTTGCTCCAGACCACCGCGGACCGGCGGGTGGGAATCGAGGCCTTCCTCGCGCGCCGGAAGCCCCGCTTCGGCGGGCGATAGAAGGAGGAGGACTTCGGGCGCATGGCGAACCAGATCGGCAAGATCTACGTGTGCTCCAAGTGCGGCGCGCAGGTCATCGTGACCAAGGGGGGCGCCGGCACGATCAAGTGCTGCGGGACGGAGATGCAGCAGAAGAAGTGACGCCATGCGCCGCTCGTGGAATGTCGGTTGCGGGCGCGCGGGCAGCCCTGCTATGAGCCCGTCCCGCCAATGGCCATGGCTCTTCGGGTGATCGCCGGCCGCGAACAACGTGGATGGCTGGCCCCCCTCGGCGAGGCGGACGTGCTCGCGCCGGGCGCCTGGGTGGCCCTCGAGCACCGGCTCGACGAGGCGCCGGCGGCACCGGCGGAGTTCGCCGTCGTGCAGTCGCGCCGCCACGGGCGCACCGCGGTGACGCTGCTCGCCCGGCGGGAGGGTCCGCGATGAGCACGACGGCCGTCTACCCCGGTTCCTTCGACCCCATCACCAACGGGCACGTCGATATCGTGCGGCGGAGCCTCCAGGTCTTCGACATGGTGATCGTGGGCGTGGCCTTCAACCCGAACAAGGACTCGTCGTGGTTCACGCCCGAGGAGCGCGTCGCCATGATTCGGGAGACCTTTCGGAAAGAGGGCAGCCGGATCGTCGCCGACGCCTTCTCCGGGCTGACGGTCGACTTCGCGCATGCCAAGGCAGCCAAGGTGATCGTGCGCGGGCTCCGCGCGGTCGCGGATTTCGAGTACGAGTTCCAGATGACGATGATGAACCGCCATCTCACGCCGCAGGTCGAGACCATCTTCATGATGACCGGCGAGTCGCACTTCTACACCAGCTCGCGCCTCGTGAAGGAGGTCGTGAGCCTGGGCGGCAACGTGGCCGGCCTCCTGCCCGACAACGTGGTCCCGCTCCTGGTCGAGCGGGCGAAGCGCTTCAAGGCGGGGACGTGAAGACCTCCGCGCGGCTCGGGGTCGTGAAGCCGTCGGCCACCTTTGCGATGGCGGCCGAGGCGACCGTGCTCCGCAAGCAGGGCCGGGACGTCGTCGACCTGTCGGTCGGCGAGCCCGACTTCGACACGCCCGAGCACGTGAAGGCCGCGGCGCGCGAGGCGATGGCGCGCGGCCTCACCAAGTACACGCCGATCGGCGGCACGGACGAGCTGAAGGACGCCATCTCGACCAAGCTCCGGCGCGACAACGGTCTCGAGTACGGGGTGACGGAGGTGATGGCGAGCTGCGGCGGTAAGCACGCGCTCTACACCGCCTTCCACGCCCTCTTCGACGAGGGCGACGAGGTCGTGCTGCCTGCGCCGTACTGGGTGAGCTACCCCGAGATGCTGGCGCTCGCCGGGGCGGTGCCGCGCATCGTGACGACGGCGGTCGCGCGCGGCTTCCGCATGTCGGCCGAGGAGCTCGAGGCGGCGCTCGGCCCGCGCACCGTGGCCGTCATCCTGAACAGCCCGAGCAATCCGACCGGCGCGGCCTATTCGGCCGACGAGCTGCGCGCGCTGGGCGAGGTGGCGCTGCGGCGGAAGCTGGTCGTGGTCACCGACGACATCTACGAGCGGCTGACCGCGCATCCCGTGGCGCACATCGGCACGCTCGTGCCCGCGCTCCGGCCGAATCTGGTCGTCGTCAACTCCGTCTCCAAGTCATACGCGATGACCGGCTGGCGTATCGGCTACACGGCGGCGCCCGCAGAGCTGATCCGCGCCATGACCGTGCTCCAGGGGCAGACCACGACCAACCCGACCTCGATCGCGCAGGCAGCCGCGGCGGCAGCGCTCACCGGCCCCCAGGACAGCGTCGCGGTGATGGCGCGCGAGTTCACGCAGCGGCTCGCGCTGATGGTCGAAGGGTTCGGCACGATGCCGGGCGTGCGCCTGGCGCCGCCGCAGGGCGCGTTCTACGTCTTCCCGGACGTGAGCGGGTTCTTCGGGCGGCGCGGCCCCGATGGCGCGATCGGAAGCGCGACCGATCTCTCCATGTACCTCCTGCGCCGCGCCGGCGTCGCCAGCGTGCCTGGCGAGGGCTTCGGTGCCCCCGCGCACGTCCGCTTCTCCTACGCCGCCGCGCGCCTGCTTCTGGAGGAGGGCCTGGCGCGCGTCAAGCGGGCGCTGGCCGCGCTTCGCTAGCGCCCCGTACGCCACCGACAAAAAAGGCGACGGCCGCCAAGCCGTCGCCTTTTTCGGGCTCGCATGTCCGAGCCGCTTACTTCCGGACGTGGTGCATGAGGGCCCGCTCGGCCTTCTCCGCCGCCGCCTCGGCGCGGCTCGCTGCCGCCTCGACACGGCTCGCCGCGGATTCCGCCCGCTTGGCGGCGTCCTCGGCCCGGGTCGCCGCCTGCTCGGCCCGGGTGGTCGTCCCCTTGTCCTCGTGCGCGCACCCAGCACCAATCACCGTCACGAGCATCAGGCTTGCTACACTGGCACCGATCGACCGTAAGCGCATCCCGCTACCTCCCTGTTGTTGGTCACCCCAGCCGGGGGGCCGGAAAAAGCGCCCCCCTCTTGTCACAAAAGGCGTGGCCGAGCAAGGCGATCCCCGCCCGCAAAGCTAGTGTCCCGGACCCGAAGTCCGTTGCCAAAGTCGGGGGTGGATCGGCGGCGCTGGCCAGGCGCGACGACGAGGAATAGTCGGCGCTATTCCGAGGAGGAGCAACGCAGCCAGCGTCGCCGAGACGCCCCCGACTTTGGCAACGGACTTCGGGTCCGGGACACTAGTAGTCGTCGTCCAGGTCCTCGCCGCCGGGCGCCGCGCCGGCGCCCTTCTTCTTCTCCGGCTTCTCGGCGATCGCCGCCTCGGTGGTGAGGAGCAGGCCGGCGACGCTGGCGGCGTTCTGGAGCGCCGTGCGCACCACCTTGGCGGGGTCGATGACGCCTGCCTTCACGAGCGGCTCGTAGGTCTCGGTGACGGCGTTGAAGCCGAAGTCGTCCTTGCCATCGCGCACGCGCGCCAGGACCACCGCCGGCTCGTGCCCGGCGTTGGCGCTGAGTTGCTTGAGCGGCTCCTCCATCGCGCCGCGCACCACCGCCACGCCCTGGGCGCGATCGCCCTCGAACTTCAGGCCCTCGAGCGCCTTCTGCGCGCGCACGAGGGCCACGCCGCCGCCCGGGACGATACCTTCCTCGACCGCCGCGCGCGTGGCGTGCATCGCGTCCTCGACGCGCGCCTTCTTCTCCTTCATGGCGACCTCGGTGGCCGCGCCCACCTTGATGACCGCGACGCCACCCGCGAGCTTGGCGACCCGCTCCTCGAGCTTCTCGCGATCGTAATCGGACGTCGTCTCCTCGATCTGCGTCTTGAGCTGCCGGATGCGTCCCTGGATGTCTGGCTTCTTGCCCGCGCCGCCGACGATGGTGGTGTTGTCCTTGTCCATGACGACGCGGGTCGCGCGTCCGAGGTCCTTGGGGGTGACGTTCTCGAGCTTGGCCCCGATCTCCTCGGCGATGAGCCGCCCGCCGGTCAGGATCGCCATGTCCTCCAGCATCGCCTTGCGCCGATCGCCGAAGCCGGGGGCCTTGGCGGCCGCGCAGCGGAGCGTCCCGCGCAGCTTGTTGACGACCAGCGTGGCCAGCGCCTCGCCGTCGACCTCCTCGGCGACGATCACGATCGGCTTGCCGGCCTGCGCGACGCGCTCGAGCAGGGGCAGGAGGTCGCGCATGCTCGAGATCTTCTTCTCGAAGAAGAGGAGGAAGGGATCCTCGAGCTCGACCGTCATCCTGTCGGGGTTGGTCACGAAGTAGGGCGACAGGTAGCCACGGTCGAAGCGCAGGCCCTCCACCACCTCGAGGGTGGTGTCGAGCCCCTTCGCCTCCTCGACCGTGATCACGCCGTCCTGACCCACCTTGTCCATGGCCTCGGCGAACAGCTCCCCGATGGTGGCGTCGCCGTTGGCGGAGACCGTGCCGACCTGGGCGATGCGCTCCCGCTCCTTGACCGGCTTCGCCTGGGCCTTCACCGCCTCGACCGCCTTCTCGACGGCCGCGTCGATGCCGCGCTTCAGCTCCATGGCGTCGAAGCCCGCGGCGAGGAGGCGGAGGCCCTCGCGGAAGATGGCGCGGGCGAGGATGGTCGCG
Source organism: Deltaproteobacteria bacterium (assembly GCA_005879795.1). Lineage (NCBI taxonomy): Bacteria > Pseudomonadati > Myxococcota > Myxococcia > Deltaproteobacteria bacterium. The sequence continues at coordinate 81,288 of VBKJ01000129.1, read as the reverse complement.
GTGGTGGTCCCGTCCCCCGCGACGTCGGAGGTCTTCTGCGCGACCTCGCGCACCATCCGGGCGCCGATGTTCTCGAACCGGTCCTCGAGCTCGATCTCCTTGACGACCGTGACCCCGTCCTTGGTCACCGTGGGGGCGCCCCAGCTCTTCTGGAGCATGACGTTGCGCCCGCGGGGCCCGAGCGTCACCCGCGCGGCGTCGGCGAGCAGGTTCACGCCGGCCAGGATGCCCTCACGGCTCCTGGCATGAAGCAGCACGAGCTTGGCAGGCATCGCTCCTCCTCCCTGGTCCCGGGCGGGTGCCGGGGTGCCCCCTTTTAGCACCGGGATGCCGGCCGCCAAGCGTTCCGAGCGGAAAGACCGGCTGGCGCGGGTGAGCCGCCGATCGACGATACATCCAAGACGCTTTTTTATTCGGAGGTTGTGGAGCCGGACCTCATGTTCTTCCTGGATGGGAGAGGCGTGCCCCATCCACTGCCTTACTGGAGCCAAAGTATCGTTGACGGAAAGGGGTTAAGCCCCTAGAATGGGTTGGCTTTACGGCGTTGGAGGCCCGCGGAATGGTCGGTACGTTCAAAGTTGGTGAGAAGGTCGTCTACCCGGCGCACGGCGTCGGCGTCATCGAGGGGGTCCAGACCAAGGTCATCTCCGGCAGCGAGCGTAAATTCTACATGCTGCGCATCATCGACAGCGACATGACCATCATGATCCCGACCGAGAACGTCCAGTCGGTCGGGCTCCGCCGCATCATCGGCAAGGACATGGTTGCCAAGGTCTACAAGATCCTGCGCGACAAGAAGGTCGAGATCGACCAGCAGACCTGGAACCGCCGCTACCGGGAGTACACCGAGAAGATCAAGACCGGCAGCGTGCTCGAGATCGCCAAGGTGCTGCGCGATCTCTTCGTGCTGAAGGGGGACAAGGAGCTCTCCTTCGGCGAGCGCAAGATGCTCGACACCGCCCGCAACCTCCTCGTCAAGGAGCTCGCCATTGCGAAGTCGCACAGCGAGGAGAAGATCATGGAGGAGCTGCGGGGCATCTTCGCGAACTGAACTGGTCCGTCCCGCGTGCCTAGCGGATGCGAGGGGCCGGGGGTCGATCCCCCCGGCCCCTCGTGTATGTAGGGACCCCGCCTTCGACGCCGTCGCGTCTCGGCGCGCTTATGAGCGCAGGGGCTCGTTGAGGCTGCCGCTGCGGAAGCCCTGGAGGTCTAGGGCGACGTAGGTGAAGCCGAGGCGTTTCAGCTCGCGCACCACCTCTTCGCGCATCGTCGGCTCGAGGAGGCGGGGCATTTCGGCGACGGGAACCTCCAGGCGCGCGACCTGATCGTGGAAGCGGACGCGCAGCTCGCGGAGGCCCCGGGCCCGCAGAAAGCGCTCGGCGGCCTCCACGCGCTGGAGGTCCTCGAGCGTGATGCGCGTGCCGTACGGGAAGCGCGAGGAGAGGCATGGGCTCGCCGGCCGGTCCCAGGTGGGGAGGCCGAGTGCCCGGCTCGCCGCCCGGATGTCGGCCTTGCCGAGCCCGGCCTCGACCAGCACGTGCCGGACGCCGCGCTCGGCCGCCGCCTGGAGGCCCGGCCGGTGGTCGCGCAGGTCGTCGAGGTTGGCGCCGTCGAGCACGGCCGCGAGCCCGCGCCGGCCCGCCTCGGCCACGCAGATGGTGAACAGGTGGTCCTTGCAGAAGTAGCAGCGGTTGGCCGGGTTTTCCGCGTAGCCCGGAATGTCGAGCTCGTTCGCCTCGACCAGGAGGTGCGCGACGCCGAGCCGTGCCGCCAGCTCCCTGGCCGCCGCCAGGTCGTCCGCCGGCATGGTCGGCGAGACGGTGGTGAGCGCGAGGCAACGCTCGCCGAGCACCTCGTGGGCGACGCGCAGGAGGAAGCTCGAATCGACCCCGCCCGAGAAGGCGACCAGGGCGGAGGGCAGGTCGGCGAGGAGCCCGCGCAGCCGGTCGAGCTTCGGCGCCACCTCCATCAGATTCCCTCGGCGTGGAAGAGGTCGGTGGTGAGGTAGCGCTCACCGGTGTCGGGGAAGACGGTGAGTACCACGGCGCCCCGTCCGAGCTTCCGCGCGACGCGGGTCGCCGCCGCGCACGCTGCCCCGGAGGAGATGCCGACCAGGAGCCCTTCGTAGCGCGCCAGCGCGCGCGTGTGCTTTACGGCTTCCTCGTCCGGGACCGCGATCACCTCGTCGTAGATGGCGGTGTCGAGGATCTCGGGCACGAAGCCCGCGCCGATCCCCTGGATGTGGTGAAAGCCCGGCTCGCCGCCCGAGAGCACGGGCGACGCGGCCGGCTCGACGGCGTAGATACGCACGTCGGGACGCTCGCTGCGCAGTACCTGCCCGACGCCGGTGATGGTGCCGCCCGTGCCGACCCCGGCCACGAAGGCGTCGACCTGCGGGAGCTGGGCCAGGATCTCGCGCGCGGTCGTGCGGCGGTGGATCTCCGGGTTGGCGGGATTCGTGAACTGCTGCGGCATGTACCAGTCGGGGTGCTCGGCGAGCATCTCCTCGGCCTTGCGGATGGCGCCGTGCATGCCCTTGGTGTCGGGCGTGAGCACGAGCGTCGCCCCGTAGGCGACGAGGAGGGCGCGACGCTCCTCGCTCATGGTGTCCGGCATGGTGAGCACGAGGCGGTAGCCCTTGACCGACGCCACCAGCGCGAGGCCGATGCCGGTGTTCCCGCTCGTCGGCTCGATGATCGTGCCGCCCGGCCGGATGAGCCCGTCGCGCTCGGCCGCCTCGATCATGGCGCGGCAGATGCGGTCCTTCACGCTCCCGGCCGGGTTGAAGTTCTCGAGCTTCGCCCACACCTGGGCGCCGACGCCGTCGAGCTGCGGCAGGCGCGTCAGGCGGACGACCGGCGTCGAGCCGATCAGGTCGAGGGGTGAGCGGGCGACGTAGGACGGGAGCGGCATGCGCGCTGCGTTGCGGACGCTGGAGGCGCAGATCATATAGATGGGGTGCGCGGGGAGTCAATTGAACGCGTCGTCATCGTCTTCCCGGGAGCGCTCGGCGACCTGCTGCTCGCGCTGCCGGCGCTGCGCGCGCTGCGGGCGCGCCACGCCGGCGCGGGCGTCACCGCGGTGGTTGGTGAACCCCTGCGCGCGCTGGTCGAGCTCGCGGGCGTCGCCCACGTGACCGCCGCGCTCGAGAGCGCCGACACGGCGCTCCTCTTCGGCGGCGAGCGGCTGCCGTCCTGGCTCGACGGCCGTCCGTTCGTCTACAGCTGGCTCGGCGGCGGGGACGACGAGATGCGCGCGCGCGTCGCGGCGGCGGCGAGCGGCGCCCGCTTCTTCGGCGTCGAGCGCGGACGGTCAGCGATGCACGCGGCCGTCGCCTACGCGCGCGCCGTGGGTGCGCCGGCGGACGCCGACGCGCTCGCGGCGGCCACGCGGCTCGTTCCCGCGCCCTCGGTCGCGGCCGACGCGCTCTGCGCGCAACTCGCTGCTCCGATCCTCGCGCTGCATCCCGGTGCGGGCGGGCGCGCCAAGCGCTGGGACATCGCCGGCTTCGTGCAGGTGGCGCACTGGTGGCGGTCGCGCGGCGGGTCGGTGGCCACGATCGCCGGGCCGGCCGAGGCCGGTGAGCCCCCGGCCCTCGGTGCGCCTGAGGTGCGGGACTGGCCGCTCGTGGACCTCGCCGCCGTCCTCGCGCGCGCGGCGCTCTACCTCGGCAACGACAGCGGCGTGAGCCACCTGGCCGGCGCGGTCGGCGCGTCGGGCGTGGTGCTCTTCGGGCCGACGGACCCGCGCCGCTGGCGGCCGCTCGGCCGGCGCCTGGTGGCGCTCGGCGCGCGCGGCGGCGGTCCCGACGGGATCCCGCTCGCGGCCCTACCGGCGGCGCGGGTGATCGCCGCGTGCGCGCGGCGGTTCGCCTTGACAAGGGGGGACCCCGACACTAACGTCCGTACGTACGACCTCACCGGACGCTCCTGACGGCCTCAAATGAACCGCCGTCGCCCCCGTCTAATGAAAGCGTAGCCCATGTCGAACACCCTGAAGACGACGCTTTTGCTCGGCCTGCTGACCGGGCTCCTGATGTGGATCGGCCAGCTCCTCGGCGGCACGCAGGGCCTCGCCGTATTCTTCGTGTTCGCGGTCGTGATGAACTTCGGCAGCTACTGGTTCTCCGACCGGATCGTCCTCGCGGCCTACGGGGCCCGTGAGCTGCCCGAGCAAGATGCCCCCGACCTCTTCCGCATCGTGCGCGAGCTGGCCGTGGGCGCGCACATGCCGATGCCGCGAGTGTACCTCATCCCGAGCGAGTCGCCGAACGCCTTCGCGACCGGCCGCAGCCCCGAGCACGCCGCCGTCGCGGTGACCGAAGGCATCCTGCGCCTCCTCACCCTGGACGAGCTGCGCGGGGTGCTCGCGCACGAGCTCTCGCACGTGCGGAACCGCGATACGCTGACCAGCGCCATCGCCGCCACGCTGGCGGGCGCGGTGATGATGGTGGCAAGGATGGCGCAGTGGGCGATGCTGTTCGGGGGCTGGCGGCGTGACGACCGGGAGGAGGGTAGCAGCGGGCTCGAAGCTCTCGTGATGATCATCGTGGCGCCGCTCGCGGCGATGCTGATCCAGCTCGCCATCTCGCGCGCGCGCGAATATCAGGCCGACGCGAGCGGCGCCCAGCTCTCCCACGCACCGCATTCGCTCGCGGCGGCACTCGAGAAGATCGGGGCCGTCTCGGGCCGCGTCCCGCTCCCCGCGGGGCCCGCGACGGCGCACCTCTGGATTGTGAACCCGCTGCGCGGCAACTGGCTCGCCGGCTTGTTCAGCACCCATCCCCCCATCGAGGAGCGCATCCGGAGGCTGCGCGCGATGGCATACTGACCTGCGCCGGCAGCGTTTCCATGGCCGAGGACAAGGAGGAGCGACGCGGGTTCCAGGTGAGGGACCGCCGCCGGTTCTCCGACAGCGGAGAGGCGCGCTCCGACGCCGCCGAGGAGACGCCCGCGCCCCCGCTGCCCGAGCCGCCGCCCGCCGAACGCGCCGCGCCCGCCGCCGAGCGCGCCGATGAACCGGTCACGTTCTCGACCTTCGTGCTCGGGCTCAGCACGCAGGCCCTCCTCCACCTGGGTGAGATCCCGAACCCGATGACGCACGCTCTCGAGCGCGACCTGGGCGCGGCCAAGCAGGTGATCGACATCCTCGGCATTCTGCGGCAGAAGACACGAAGCAACCTCGAGCCGGGTGAAGAATCGCTCCTCGACTCGGTGCTCTACGATCTGCGCATGCGGTACGTGGAGCTGGTGCGAGGTGGCATCAAGGAGGGGAGATGACTCCGCGTACGGGTCGCTTCGCCATGGTGGCGGTGGCGCTGATCTGCTTCGCCGTCGGCGTGGTTCTGAGTGCACGCCTCGATCTGTCCCCGCGGAGCGAGGCGATCAGCATCTTCGGTGGAGCCGAGAAGCCGAGCGGTGGGGGTGGGGCCACGTCCTCCCCGTCCGTCAACCTGCCGGATTTCGCCGGGCTGACCGAACACGTGGCGCCGTCGGTGGTGAACATCTCGAGCACCCAGGAGGTGAAGGGCGGGCCCCTCGGGCAGGGCGCCCCCGGCGGCGAGGACGACCCCTTCCACGAATTCTTCGGCCCCTTCGAGCGCTTCTTCGGCCCGCCGCGGCGGATGCCCTTCAAGGCGAAGAGCCTCGGCTCCGGCTTTGTCATCGACCCGACCGGCTACATCCTCACCAACAACCACGTGGTCGAGAATGCCGACGAGATCGTCGTCAAGCTGCCGACCGGCAAGGAGTTCAAGGCCAAGGTCGTGGGGCGCGACTCGAAGACCGACATCGCGCTCATCGAGATCCACGGCGCCACGGATCTCGTGCCCGTTGTGCTCGGCGACTCCGACGAGCTCAAGGTGGGCCAGTGGGTGGTCGCGATCGGCAACCCCTTCGGCCTCGAGAACACCGTGACCGCGGGGATCGTGAGCGCCATGGGCCGCCACATCAACCAGGGGCCGTACGACAACTTCATCCAGACCGACGCCGCCATCAACCCGGGAAACTCGGGCGGGCCACTGCTCAACACCCGTGGCGAGGTGGTCGGCATCAACACCGCCATCTTCAGCCGGGGCGGGGGCAACATCGGCATCGGTTTCGCCATCCCGATCAGCCTCGCCAAGGAGATCGTGCCGCAGCTGAAGGCGAAGGGGCACGTCACGCGCGGCTGGCTCGGCGTGATGATCCAGAAGGTGACGCCCGACATCGCCGAGTCGCTCGGCCTCCCCGAGCCCAAGGGCGCCCTGGTCGCCGACGTGGTGAAGGACGGCCCCGCCGAGGCCGCCGGCGTCAAGCAGGGCGACGTGATCGTCGAGTTCGACGGTAAGCCCGTGACCGACTCGGCGGAGCTGCCGCTGCTGGTGGCGCGCACGCCGGTCGGCAAGAGCGTCAAGGTGAAGGTGATGCGCGGCAAGGGGACGGAGAGCTTCACCATCAAGGTCCAGGAGCTCAAGGAGGAGGAGACCGCCGAGCGCGGCCCCGGCACGACCGAGGACCTGGGCCTGGCCGTGCAGACGCTCACCCCCGACCTGGCCGAGAACCTGGGCGTCGACCGGAGCTTGAAGGGCGTGGTCGTCACCCAGGTCGATCCCGGGGGGCCGGGGGCGGAGGCGGGTCTCCGGCGCGGGGACGTGATCCTCGAGGTCAACCGCCAGCCCGTGAAGGACGCGGACGGCTACCGAAAGGCGCTCAAGGCCGGCGGCAAGGGCAAGAGCGTCCTCTTCCTCGTGCGGCGCGGCGACAACACGATCTTCCTTGCGGTGAAGCCGTCCTCCTAGGGTGGTCGTCCTCGGGATCGAGAGCTCGTGCGATGACTCGGCGGCGGCGGTGCTGCGTGACGGCGAGCTCGCCGCCTCGGTCGTGTCCTCGCAGGACGCCGTGCACGGGCCCTACGGCGGCGTCGTGCCCGAGCTCGCCTCGCGCCACCACATCCGCAACCTCGTGCCGGTGATCGACGCCGCGCTCGCGCGCGCCGGGGTGGACCTCTCCGAGATCGCGGGCGTCGCGGTCACCTGCGGCCCCGGGCTGGTCGGCTCGCTGCTCGTGGGCCTCACGCTCGCCAAGGGGATCGCGCAGCGCCGGCGGCTGCCGCTCGTAGGCGTGAACCACCTGGAGGGCCACCTCCTCGCGGTGAACCTCGAGCGCCCGACCGGCGATCCGCTCCCCTTCCCGTTCCTGGGGCTCATCGTGTCGGGCGGCCATACCGGCCTCCATCTCGCCCGCGGCGCGGGCGACTACGCCTGCCTCGGGCGGACGCGCGACGACGCGGTGGGGGAGGCGTTCGACAAGGCGGCGAAGCTGCTCGGCCTCGGCTACCCGGGCGGGCCGGTGATCGACCGCCTCGCGCGCGACGGCGACCCGAAGGCGATTCGCTTCCCGCGCGCCACGCTCAAGCGCGGGCGCTTCGACTTCAGCTTCAGCGGGTTCAAGACCGCCCTGCGCGAATACCTGGGCCGGCATCCCGCGGCGCCCGAGGCGCTGCCCGACGTGGCCGCCAGCCTGCAGGAGGCGCTGGTCGACATGCTGGTCGACGGCACGACCGAGGCGCTCGCCGCAACCGGCGCCGAGCGCCTCGTGGTCGCGGGCGGCGTGGCGGCGAACCGCCGGCTGCGGAGCCGCATGAGCGAGGCGGTGGCCGCCATGGGCGTCGAGGTCTTCTTCCCGCGGCCCGCGCTCTGCACCGACAACGCGGCCATGATCGCGCTCGCCGGCGCGCCGCGGCTCGCGGCCGGCGCCCACGACGGGCTCGACCTGAACGCCGAGGCCGACCTCGCCCTCGGCAGCCGCTGGAGCGCGTCGGCGTGAGCGAAGGACGTCCGTGAGCGTGAGCGAAGGATATCCGTGAGCGTGAGCGAAGGATATTCGTGAGCGTGAGCGAAGGATATCGCTGATGGGAGCGCGCCGCGAGGCGCGCGAGGCGCTGGCCGCCGCCGGGCTCCGCCCGCGCAAGCGCTGGGGCCAGCACTTCCTGTGCGACCCCGGGGTCGCGCGGCGGATCGTCGACACCGCGGAGCTCGGGCCCCGCTCGGTCGTGCTCGAGATCGGCCCCGGGCTGGGCGCGCTCACGGACGAGCTCGTGGCGCGCGCCGGGCGCCTCTACCTGATCGAGATCGACCCCGGCCTCGCGACCCGCCTGGCGGCGCAGCACGCGAACGACCCGCGCGTGCGTGTCGTCGAGGGCGACGTCCTCGCGCTGCCGCTCGCGGAGATCGTGCGCGAGCCGGCGGTCACGGTGGTGGCGAACCTGCCCTACAACATCGCGACGCCCGTCCTCTTCCGCCTGCTCGATCTGCGGGCCCGCTTCCCGCGCGCCGTGGTCACGCTGCAGCGGGAGATGGCGGCGCGGCTCGCCGCGCGCGCCGGGAGCGCCGCCTGGGGCGTCACCTCGGTCCTGGTGCAGGCCTTCGCCGAGGTGCGCGTGGCCTTCGGCGTGTCGCGCCGGAGCTTTCTCCCGCGCCCGGACGTGGACTCGGCGGTCCTCGACATCCGCTGGAGCGCCGGGCCGCGCGCGGACCTCCACGACGTCGACCTCTTCCGGGAGGTCGTGCGCGCCGCCTTCGGGCAGCGGCGGAAGATGCTGCGCAACGCGCTGGCCGGGCTGGCCGCGCGGCGGGGTGTCTTGCCCGAGGCGGCCCTGGCGCGTGCCGCCGTCGCCCCCACCGCGCGCGCCGAGACGCTCGATCTGGCGGCCTTCGGGCGCCTCGCGCGCGCCCTCGCGTAGCCGTGCCCGAGCTGCCCGAGGTCGAGACCGTCGTCCGCTGCCTCGCCCCCGAGCTGACCGGACGCTGCGTGGCGAGCGTCTCCGTGCGCGACGTCCGCCTGCGCGGCGGCGTGGCGCCCGACTTCGCCGCGCGCCTGGCCGGCCGCCGCATCGAGGGCCTTGCCCGGCGCGGCAAGTACCTCCTGGCCGCGCTCGACGACGGCCGGCTCTGGCTCGTGCACCTCGGCATGACGGGGCGGCTCACGCTGGCCGCGCCCGGGCGCGCCGACGAGCGGCACGATCACGTCGTCGTCGGGCTCGACGACGGGCGCGTGCTCACCTTCAACGACGCGCGGCGCTTCGGGCGCGTGGCGGTGATCGAGCGGGCGGCGCTGTCGGCCGAGACGGGCGACGGGATCGACCCGCTCGATCGGGGCTTCACCGCCGACGCGCTCATCGCGCTGACGCGCGGCCGGCGCACCCCGATCAAGGCGCTCCTCATGGATCAACGTCGGGTGGCCGGCCTCGGCAACATCTACGTGAACGAGCTCCTCTTCCGCGCCGGCATCCGCCCGGGCCGGCGGGCGTCACGCCTGGGGCGCGAGGAGTGCGCGCGCGTGGTGCGGGCGACGCGCGCCGTGCTCGCCGAGGCGATCCGGCGCGGCGGCTCGTCGATCTCCGACTACCGCGACGGCCTCGGCCGCCCGGGCTGGTTCCAGCTCCGCCACCGCGTCTACGACCGCGCCGGCGAGCCGTGCCCGCGGTGCGCCGGCCCGATCCGCAGGCGGCTGATCGTCGGGCGAACGAGCTTCTACTGCCCGCGCTGCCAGCTGTAGCTCAGAGCGCTGCCAGCGCCTCCTGCGCCGCCCGCTCACCCGAGCGCACCGCGCCGTCCATGTACCCGTTCCAGAAGGTCGAGGTCTCGGTGCCGGCCCAGTGGATGCGCCCGGCCGGCGTACGCAGCACGGCTCCGAAGTCGATCAGCGTTCCCGGCCCGAGGATGGCGACCGGGCAGCCGCGGTTCCAGGGTTCGGCGGACCAGTTGAACTCCACGATCCCGCCCGGGCTGAGGGCTTCGTCGCCGAAGTAGTTGGCGAGGTTCCGCAGCGCGGCGGCGCGGCGTTCGTCGTCGGACCGGTTCTCCCACACGCGCGCCTCGTGACCGCCGATGAAGCCCATCATGATCCCGACGCTGCCATCGGCCGGCGACGTGTCGAAGGTGACCTTGATCGGACCGATCTCGCTGACGGTCTGGCCGGAGAGGCCCTTGGCGCGCCAGAAGGGCGTCGTGTAGATCGCCTCGAACTTCATCAGCGTCCCCTGCGGCATGTGCTGCATGAGCTGGTCGCGCAGCGGGGGCAGCGGCGGGTCGTAGGCGATCCTTCCCGCGAGGGTGGGCGGGATGGCGACGATCACGCGCTGCCCGGTCACAGTGGAGCGGTCGGAGACGACGGTCACGCCGGAGGACGACTGCGTGATGCGGCGCACGGGCGCGCTCAGCACGACGCGCTGTCCGAGCTGGGCGGCGACCCGCAGCGCGACCGTCTGCGCGCCCCCGACGAAGCGGCTCTCCTGGGCGCCGCCGGCGGTGTCGAAGTTGCGCTCGAAGGTTCCCGGGTTCTGCTCGTTTCCCGAGGCGGCGATGTAGAAGAGCGTGTAGAGGAGCGAGAGCTCGCGCGGCTCGCAGCCGAAGATCGCCTCGGTGGCCGCCGACGAGAGCGCCATGAACTCGTCGCTGCCGCTCGTGTTCGCGCGCAGCCAGGTGTCGAGCGTCTGGCGGTCCCACTCCTCGGCGCTCGAGGAGTCCCAGGGCCGGTCGACGGGCACGCTCGTCGACATCTGGTCGAGCTGGGCGACGGCCAGCACGATGTCGGGATCCACGACGGGGTCGACCGGCGCCGTGCCGAAGGGGGTGTCGTTCGGATACTCCTCGCGCCCCCTGGGCCCGTAGAAGACGTTGTTGCCGGTGTTGTAGGTCGGGAAGGTCCCGACGCCGACCGCCGCGGCGAGCGCCTGGATGTGGTCCTGCGTCGGCCCGATGAACATGCCGCCGAGCTCGGTGTAGGCGCCGTTGGCGAGCGCGTGGTTGAGGACGCGACCTCCGACCCGGTCGCGGGCTTCGAGCACGATCACCGAGCGGCCGGCGTTGACGACCGTGCGCGCCGCCGTGAGCCCGGCGAGCCCCGCGCCGACGACGATGACGTCGGCATAACGCACGGCCGCGCGGGCAGACCGTGGGAGTGCGGCGACGGCCGCGCCGGCCGCCGCACCGCCGATCAGGCCGCGACGCGTGATTCCTCTGCGTTCCATCTCCGTTCCCTCACGCTTTCGCTGCGATGCAGCGCTGATGGTGGGTCGGGTTTGCCAGAGGCTGACCGCGGACTCTGCCCTGAGATGGTCCGGCGCTCTCCGCGGCCCATCACGCGGAGGCCGAGAGGCGGATTCCCGCATCGCTGCGCCGGCCTCCTCTCCCGCTGGGTTCGCGCGACACGCGATCGCATAACACAGGGGTTCCAGGTTGCGGTCTAGCACGTCGACACGGGAGTCGCGGGTGAAAAAACGGGGGAGCCTGCGGTCGCACCCTGGGTAGCGGGCGCGGTAGGCGCGCCGCGTCCGTCGGCAGCGATCTGGCGCCGGAGAGAGTGGACGTCGCCGCCGGCTACGTGCGCTTCGGCCGTGGCGCCGCTGGCGGCTCGAACTCCTCGTCCTCGACCTCGGCCATCTCGTCCACGGTGAGGGCATGGACCGGCGGCGAGAAGAAGCGTTGCGCGAGATACGTCGGCACGACGGCGGAGAGGATCACCGTCGTGACGAGCACCGAGAACTGTGTCCGATCGATGATCCCCGCATTGAGTCCGTAGAGCGACGAGATCGTTCCGAACGTGAGCCCGGTGCTCATGAGGAGTGTGGTGTACGCCGCATGAGGCCGGACGTATCGGAGCGCGACGGGCAGCACACCGAGGAACTTGAGCGCGACCTTCGCGACGAAGAAGCCGATGAGGAGAGGGAGACTCGCGGCCAGCGCCGCGAGGCTGACGTTCAAGCCTCCCTTGAAGAAGAAGAACGGAGTCAGGAGCGAGAAGGCGACCACCCGGAAGCGCCGCTGCTCCTCCGGGTGCTCCTTGAAGATGCGCGCCACCGCGAGGCCGAGCAGAAACGCCGGGAGCACGGCGTGGCTCTTCGCCAGGTCGGCTGTCCACATGAGCAGAAAGAGCACCGCGAACGCTCCCTTGATCTCCGGTTCGATGACCCTGCGGCCGTAGCGCGCAAAGAACCAGGGCTGCAGGAGGACCATGCCCGCGACCGAGACGGCCGAAACCGCCATGAAGACGACGAAGTAAGCCGAGGGCTGGATGAAGAGCGCGGAGAGAGCCACCGCGGTCCCGAGATCGGTCACGAAGGTCGCCGCCATGATGATCTTGCCGATCTCCGCATTCGTGAGCCCGGTCTCGACGAGGACGGCGTAGACGACGGCGAGCGAGGTCGTGGAGAGCGCAACGCCAGCGATCTCCGCCGGGCGGAGGTCCCAGCCCGCCACGCAATACGCGAAGAGACCCACGCCGATGAACGGTAGAAGGAAGGAGAGGCCGCCGATCAGGAGCGACTCCTTGAGCTTCTCGCGCATGAGGCGGGGATCGACCTCCGCACCGGCGAGAAACGTCAGGAGGATCCCGCCGAACGAGGCGAGGAAGTCGATCCAGGGTGTCGTGGTCACGCCGAAGAAATTCCCGGCGACCACGCCGAGCGTGATCTCGATGATCGCGACCGAGATGCCCAGCTCGACGCTCAGCATCGAGGCACCGAGGATCGAGAACCCGAGGACCGTCGCCGTTGCCAACGTGCTCATGCCCTCTTCCTCCTCGTTGTTCCGGGAGGGGCTCGAGCCGGGCCCCTACCCGTTTGACCGGTAGAGGCCATCAGCCGCGAAGGCGGCGGTTCAGGCGAGCCTCATCGCCTTCCTGCTGCGCGACCGACTAATAGCCGGCGGAAATGCCAGTGTCGACGCGGCGCCGCGACGACCCGCCGAGCGCTCCGGCCCGCACCTGGGTCGCGGGCGGCCGCCGACGGCCTCCTAGGGACGATCCGGGACCCGCGACCGCACGTCGAGCAGGTCCCGCAGCCCGTCCCCCACGAGCTGCAGCGCGAGCACGGTCGTCGCGAGCGCGATCCCCGGCCAGACCACCACCTGCGGCGCCACCAGGAGGAACGGCCGCCCCTCGTCGATCATCGCGCCCCACGAGGCGAGCGGCGAGGGCGCGCCCAGGCCGAGGAAGGACAGGCTCGACTCGGCGACGATCGCGCCGGCCATGCCGAAGGTCGCCTGCACGAGGAGGACGGGTGCGGCGAACGGGAGCAGGTGGCGCGCGACGATGCGGCTCGGCCCCGCGCCGAGGGCCTCCGCCGCCCGCACGAATTCGCGCTGCCGGAGCGCCGCCACCTCGGCGCGCGCGAGGCGCGCGTAGCCCGTCCAGCCGAGCAGGCTGAGCGCCAGCACGACGTTCCCGAGACTCGGGCCGAGGACGGCGGCGAGCGCGATGGCGAGGAGCAGCCCCGGGAAGGCGAGGAGCACGTCGATCACGCGGGCGACGGCCTCGTCGAACCACCCGCCCAGGTAGCCCGCCGCCGCGCCGACCGTCACCCCGAGGAGCAGCGAGAGCGCGACCACGGTCGCGCCCACGGCGAATGAGATGCGCGCGCCATGCATCACGCGCGCCAGCACGTCGCGCCCCAGGCTGTCCTGGCCGAGCGCGTGGCCGGGACGGGGGAGCGCGAGCCGGGCGCGGAGATCCGTCGCGTAGGGGTCGGGCGCCAGGAGCGGTGCGGCGGCGCCCGCGAGCGCGAGCGCGAGGAGCACCGCGGCCCCGGCGGTCACCGCGCGCCGGCCCCTAGCGGGCATCGCGGAGGCGCGGGTCGATCGCGCGCTGGAGCAGGTCCGTCGCCGTGTTGATGCCGACGTAGGTGAGCCCGATCGCCAGCACGCAGCCCTGGACGAGCGGATAGTCGCGCGCGTCGATCGCCTGCACGAGCAGGCGCCCGAGCCCGGGCCAGGCGAAGATGGTCTCGGTGATGATCGCGCCGGCGAGCAACGCCCCGGCCTGGAGGCCGGCCACGGTGGTGACGGGGAGGAGCGCGTTGCGCAGCGCGTGCACCGCGACCACGCGCCACTCGGGAGCGCCCTTGGCGCGGGCGCTGCGCACGAAGTCCTCGCCGAGCGCTGCGATCATGCTCGTGCGCACCAGGCGGACGAGGATGGCCGACATGCCGAGCCCGAGGGTCGTGGCGGGGAGTACCAGGTGGGCGAGCCCGCCGCGACCCGACACCGGGAGCCAGGCGAGGCGCAGCGAGAAGAGCAGGATGAGGAGCGGGCCGAGCCAGAAGCCCGGCAGGCACGCGCCGGCGAGGCTCACCAGGCGCGCCCCGCGATCGACCGCCGACCCGGGCCGGAGCGCGGCGGCTACGCCGAGCGGCAGGGCCAGGCCGAGCGCCAGGGCGAACGCGGCGCCGGCCAGCTCGAGCGTCGCGGGGTAGCGGCCGGCCACGGCGCGCGCCACGGACGTGCGGAGCACGATCGACCGCCCCAGGTCGCCGCGCGCCGCCCGCGCGAGGAAGCGGGCATACTGCGCCGGGAGCGGTCGGTCGAGCCCCAGCTCGCGGCGCAGCGCTGCCACGTCCGCCGGCGCGGCCGACTCACCGAGCATGATCTCCACCGGGTCACCAGGGACGAGGTGCAGGAACGCGAAGACGAGGGTCACGATGCCCAGGAGCGTCGGGACGAGGAGCACGAGGCGACGGCGGAGGAGCGAGCCGGTCATTCCATCCACGCGCGCGCGAGGGTGTGGAGGTCGCCGTCGGGGGAGGGCTCGAAGCCCCGCAGCCGGCGGCTCTGCACCACCACGCGGTCCTCCCACCAGAGCGGGACGACGGGCAGGTCGTGTGCAGCGCGGCGCTGGATGCGCGCGTAGATGGCGCGCCGCCGCTCGACGTCGAGCACCCGCCGCCCGCGCTCCGTCAGCCGATCCATGACCGGGCTCGCGTAGCCCCCTCGGTTGTAGCCCGCGGGCGGGCGCATGGTCGAATGGAAGGCGAGATGGTAGAAGTCGGGATCGCCGATGCCGACCCAGGCGAGGGCGCAGAGCTGGAAGTTGCCGCTGCGCACGTCGGCGAAGAGCGTGCCCCACTCGTAGGTGCGCACCTCGACGGCGATCCCGACCCGGGCGAGCGCGGCCTGGATCGCCCCGGCGAGCGGGCGTCGCTCGGGCTGATTCGAGGTCTTGTAGACGAGGTGGAAGCGGGGCAGGGGCCCGGGGCCGTCGGGATCCGGGTAGCCGGCGCGATCGAGCAGCCGCCGCGCCCGGGCCGGGTCGGGACGGTGGGTGGGGACCGGTGCGTATGCCCAGTGCTCGGGCGCCAGGAGCCCGCTCGCCGGCCGGGCCGCGCCGCCGAGGATGAAGCGTGCCAGCGCGTCCCGGTCGAGGGCGAGTGCGATCGCCTGGCGCACCCGGCGCTGGGCGAGGCGCGGGTCGCGGAGGTTGAGCGCCAGGTAATCGACGCTGGTCCCGGGGCTCCGCCGGACGATCAGGTGGGGAAAGCGCGCGAGCCAGTCCACCATCTCGGGCTCGGGCGCATCCTCGATCAGCTGGACCCCGCCGCGCCTGAGCTCGAGCACCCGCACCACCTCGTCGGGCACGATGCGGACGACGAGCGGATGGAGCCGGGGCGGGCCGCCGGGGTAGCCCGGGTTCGGCTCGAGCACGACCCGCTCCCCCCGCTCGGCCCGGACGACACGGAAGGGGCCGGCTCCCACCGCTACCTCGCCCGCATCGCGGGCCCGGGCCGCGGGCAGGACGCCGAGGCCGGTCGCCTCCAGGAAGGGCGCGAAGGGCTCGCGCAGGTGCATCACCACCGTCGCCGGATCAGGTGCCTCGATCGACGACAGCATGGCAAGTGCCGCGCGCTTCGGCGAGGCGAGTGCAGGGTCGAGCACGGCGAGGTAGGTTGCCCGCACGTCGGCCGCCGTCACGGGCGCACCGTCGGCGAAGCGAAAATCGCGCCGCAGGTGGAAGACAATCGTCAGCGGATCGGGCACTTCCCACCTCTCGGCGAGCTCCGGGAGCCGGCGGGCGGCCGCGTCGGGCCGGGTGAGCGCCGCG
Source organism: Deltaproteobacteria bacterium (assembly GCA_005879795.1). Taxonomy (NCBI): domain Bacteria; kingdom Pseudomonadati; phylum Myxococcota; class Myxococcia; species Deltaproteobacteria bacterium. The sequence goes on along the minus strand of VBKJ01000129.1, from coordinate 65,437 downwards.
TGCAGCAGATCGGCCAGGCGGGAGGCGTTCGCGTCGGTTCCGAAGCGCGGGTCGAGACTCTGCGGGTCGCTCTGGAGCGCCAGGACGAGGCCCGTGGGCGGCACGGGCGCCTCTCCGCAGGCGGCGACCAGCGTCACCCAGAGCATCGCGAGGGCCGCCAGACCCCTTTTGCGATTGACTCCCGTGCGAGACGGCTGGTACCATCCGGGTGCGGAGAGTGCAGCGAACCCGGGGACGGGCGGAGAAGGCGGGGGAGCCAATGCGGATACGTGCTCTTTTTCTAGCAACGTTGCTCACCACCCTGGCCCCCGCCGGTGCTCGCGCCGCCGAAGCCGAGCTCACCGCCGACGCGCGTCACGCGAGCCTCTTCCCACGCCCCGCGCAGCTGGAGCCGCAGGTCCGCTTCTGGCGCGCCATCTTCACCCAGTACTCGGCGCACCAGGTGGTTCTGCACGACGCGCTCCGCCTCGACAAGGTCTACAAGATCCTCGACTTCCGCTCCCGCCTGGACGACGGCTTCGGCGAGGGCGAGCTCGCGAGCCTCGAGCGCTTCGAGACCGACCTCGAGCTGGACCGGCTGCGGGCGACGCTGCTCCGCCTCCACGCCCTCGGCTCGCACCCGGAGTCGCTCACCGCGGAGGAGCGTGCGGTCTACGACCTCTGGGCCGACGACCCGGCGCCGGATCGTTTCCTCGCCGCCGCGGACGACAAGCGGCTGCACAGCCAGCGCGGGCTGCGCGAGCGCTTCGCCGAGGGCATCCGCATCTCGCGCCGCTATTTCCCCGAGATGGAGCGCATCTTCCGTGAGGCGGGCCTCCCGGTCGAGCTCATCCGCCTCCCGCTCATCGAGTCGTGCTTCAACCTCCGCGCATACTCCAAGGTGGGCGCGGCCGGCATCTGGCAGTTCATGCCCAGGACCGGACGGCTCTTCATGCGCGTCGACAACCTGGTCGACGAGCGCCGCGATCCGATCTCCTCGACGCGCGCCGCGGCCCGCTTCCTGGTGCGCGTGCACGACATGCTCGACACCTGGCCGCTCACCATCACCGCCTACAACCACGGCCCCGACGGGATGGCGCGCGCCGTCGCCGAGGTCGGCACGACGGACATCGCGACCATCGTGCGCGACTACCGCGGCAAGGCGTTCGGCTTCGCGTCGCGGAACTTCTACGCCGAGTTCCTGGCCGCGCTCGACGTGGAGCGCGACTTCAAGACGTACTTCGGCGAGGCGCCCGAGGAGCCGGCGCTGCGCGTGCACGAGCGGCGCCTCGAGCGCGCGCTCGGCATGGAGGCGGCGGCTCGGCTCGCGCGCACCAGCCGCGCCCAGCTGGCGAGCCTGAACCCGGCCCTCTCGACGCTCGTGGTGAGCGGCCGCCGGCCGATCCCGGCCGGCTACCAGCTTCGCCTCCCGGAGTCCGCCGGCGCCGCCTTCCAGAGCCGGCTCGCGGAGTTCGCCGCCGAGCAGCGCGTGACGGGCAGCGCGTCGCCGCGCCCGGTCCGGGTCGCCGCCTCCGCGAGTGGCCAGGTCCGCTCCGCGATGCTCACCTACCGCGTGCGCCGCGCCCAGACGGTCTCGCGCACTGGAAAGAAGCACAGAGTGAGCGCCCAGAGCCACCGTCCCGGCAAGAAGGCCAAGCCCCGCTCCCGGCAGGTCCTCAAGATCCGCGCCCAGAGCGCGGCCTAGGCAGCGCGCCCCGGCGGCCGCAGCGTTCCGGCGGAAGGCCCGGAAGGCCGCACCCCGCCGCAGCCGGCCGCGCCTGTGGCCCCGCGTTTCCGCGACCTTGGGCATCTGGTACGATCCCCGGCCGGATGCGCACCCACCCGGTTTTCCTTCGTCTCGAGGGCCGGCGCTGCGTGATCGTCGGCGGTGATGCGCCGGCCGTCGCCAAGGCGAGGGGGTGCGCGGAAGCCGGCGCAGAGGTCACCGTGGTCGCGCCCGAGGTCGGCGCCGATCTGGCCGGCATCCGTCACGTCGACCGCGAGTACCGGCCGGGCGACCTGGCCGGCGCCGTGCTGGCCTACGCCTCGACGCGCGACCCGGAGCTGATCCGCCGGCTCACCGACGAGGCGCAGCGCGAGCGCGTCCTGCTGAACGTGATCGACGTGCCCGAGGCGTGCACGTTCATCGCACCCGCCGTCGTCCGCCGCGGCGACCTCCAGATCGCGATCGGGACGGGCGGGGCAAGCCCCGGCCTGGCCGCGCGGCTCCGGCGCGAGCTCGAGGCGCGGCTCGGACCGGAGTGGGCGCCCTTCGTCGCCATCCTGGGCGGCGTGCGCGCCGCGCTCGCGGGCGACCCGGCGCGCACCGAGGTGGTGCGGAAGCTCCTCGCCTCGCCACTCCTGGAGCTGGTGCGCCAGGGGCGGTCCCAGGAGGTCGACGCGCTCCTCGCCCGCGAGGCGGGCGCCGGGTGCACGCTCGTGCGGCTCGGTGTCGCGCTCGGAGGGGAGGGCTGAGGGATGGAGCTCGGGTGCCTGCGCCTCGCGGTCGCCCTCTACCTCGCCGGCACGCTGGCGGCGCTGGTCGGCATCGCGGTCCGCCGGGACCTGCCCCGCACCCTCCTGCCGCGGCTCCTGTGGGCCGGCTTCGTCGCGCACGGGCTCTCCATCGCCGTGCGCTCGTGGACTGCCGGATACATGGCGGTCGCCACCTTCGACGAGGCGCTCTCGTTCCTGGGGCTCCTCCTGATGGCGGTGTTCCTGGTCGTGCAGCTCCGCCGCCCGCTGGTCGCGCTCGGTGCGGTGGTGAGCCCGCTCGCCTTCGGGCTGACGCTCGCGGCCGACGCGGTCTACCGCGGTGCCCGCCCGCTCCCGCCCGTGCTCGACAGCGCCTGGCTGCCGATCCACGTCGTGCTCTCCGTCCTGGGCGACGCGGTTTTCGCGCTCGCCTTCAGCGCGAGCCTCCTCTACCTGGTGCAGGAGCGGCGGCTGAAGGCGCGCCGAGCACCCGCGGCGCTCCGCTACCTGCCTTCGCTCGAAACCCTCGACCGGGTCAACTATCGCTGCCTGGTGTGGGGGCTCATCCTCCTCACGCTCGGCATCGTGAGCGGCATCGTGTGGGCGCACACGGCATGGGGCCGGTTCTGGTCCTCGGACCCGAAGCTCGTCTTCTCGCTCGTCACCTGGGGCATCTACGTGGTGCTTCTCCAGGGACGGATGACCGCCGGCTGGCGCGGGCGCTGGGCGGCGACGCTCACCATCGCGGGGTTTGCGGTGATCGTGCTCTCGCTGGTGGGAGTGAACGTGCTCGCGCTCGGGAACCACGGCAAGGCGTTCTGAGCCATGGAGCGCGGCATCGTCCTGGTCGGGCTCAACCACCGCACTGCGCCGGTCGAGGTGCGCGAGCGCGTCGCGTTCGCGAACGGGCGCCTCGAGCCCTCGCTCGGCCGGCTGATGGCGGTCGAGGGTGTGGCCGAGGGCGCCATCCTCTCCACCTGCAACCGGGTCGAGGTGCTGGCCTGCGGAGCCGATCCCGCGGCGATCGGTGCCGCGCTGCCCGGCTTCCTCGCGCGCGAGCACGACGTGCCCGAGGGCGCGCTCGCCGGGCACCTCTATACCCACACCGACCGCGAGGCCGTGCGCCACCTCTTCCGCGTTGCCGCCAGCCTCGACTCGATGGTGGTGGGTGAGCCACAGATCCTGGGCCAGCTGAAGGAGCACTACGCGGTCGCGGCGGCCGCCGGCGCCTCGGGGCAGATCCTCCATCGCTGCTTCCACCGGTCGTTCTCGGTCGCCAAGCGCATCCGGCGCGAGACCCGCATCGCCGAGAAGGCCGTCTCGATCGGCTCGGCCGCGGTCGAGCTGTCGCGCGTCATCTTCGACCGGCTGGCCGACAAGAGCGCGCTCCTCCTCGGCGCCGGCACGATGGGCGAGCTCACGGCGCGCCAGCTCCTCGCCCAGGGCGTGGGCTCGGTGATGGTGGCGAACCGCACCTTCGACCGGGCGATCGATGTGGCGCGCGCGCTGGGCGCCACGCCCGTGCCCTGGGATCGCCTGCCACGCTATCTGCCCCTCGCCGACCTGGTCATCGCGGCGGCGAGCGGCGGGGAGTTCCTGCTCACGCGCCCGGCGGTCGAGGAAGCGATGCGCGAACGCCGCCACCGCCCGATGTTCCTGATCGACCTGGCGGTGCCGCGCGCCCTCGACCCGGCCGCGAACCAGCTCGACAACGTCTACCTCTACGACATCGACGACCTGGAGGGTGTGGTCGCCCGGAACCGCGGCGCCCGCGCGCGCGAGGCCGACAAGGCGGAGACCATCGTGGACGCCGAGGTCGAGGCCTTCTGGCGCTGGTTCACGAGCCTCGACGTCGTGCCCACCATCGTCGCGCTGCGCGAGCGGGTGGAGGTGATTCGCCGGCGCGAGGTCGAGCGCGGCCTGGCGGGGCTCGGCGCGGTCGACCCGCAGCAGCGCGAGGCGATCGAGCGCTTGACGCAGGCGATCGTCAACAAGGTCCTGCACGCCCCGCTGACTGCGCTCCGCCGCCACCGCGCCGACCCGGCCGAGGCGTTCTACGTCGAGGCGGCGCGCCGCCTCTTCCGCCTCGGCACCGAGGAGGTCGATCCCGACGACGAGGACGCATAGCGGCGTGCTGCGCCTCGGCACGCGCGGGAGCGCCCTCGCGCGCGCGCAGGCGGCGCTGGTGCACGACGGGCTCGTGCGCCGACATCCCGGCCTCCGCGTCGAGACGGTCCACATCCGCACCACCGGCGACCGCGGCGCGCGCGCGCCGCAGGGGCCGGGCGGGAGGAAGGGCCTCTTCGTGAAGGAGATCGAGGAGGCGCTCCTCGCGGGCGAGATAGACGTCGGCGTCCACTCGATGAAGGACCTGCCGGCGCGCCTGCCCGCCGGCCTGGTGGTCGGGGCCGTGCCCGCGCGCGCCGCGGCGCACGACGTGTTGATCGGCGCGGGCGGCCTGCGCGAGCTTCCCTCCGGCGCACGCGTCGGCACCGCGAGCGTCCGCCGTCGGGCGCAGCTCCTCGCGCGCCGGCGGGACGTGGTCGTGACGCCGCTCCGCGGCAACGTCGACACCCGGCTCCGCCGCTGGCGCGAGGGCGCCGTCGACGCGCTCATCCTCGCCGCCGCCGGGCTCGAGCGCCTCGGCATCGCCGAGCCGGCGGCGCTCGCGCTCGCGCCGGAGGAGTTCCTGCCCCCGGTCGGGCAGGGCGCCCTCGCCCTCGAGTGCCGGGCCGACGCGCCCGCAACGCGCGCGCTCCTGGCCGCGGTGGAGGACCCGGCGGCGGCGACGGCGGTGGCGGCCGAGCGCGCGTTCCTCCTCGCCATCGGCGGCGACTGCAACACGCCGCTCGCGGCGCATGCCACCGTGGCCGATGGGCAGGTCGCGCTCCGCGCCCTGGTGACCGACCGGGAAGGGCAGCACTGGCTCGAGGACGCGGACAGCGCTCCCGCCGCGGAGGCGGAGGCGCTCGGCCGGGCCCTCGCGGAGCGCTTGCTCGCGGCCGGCGCGCGCGGAATCCTCGAAGGATGACCGGGCGCGTGTACCTGGTGGGGGCCGGGCCGGGCGATCCGGGCCTCCTCACCCGGCGCGGTGAGCGCTGCCTGGCCAGTGCCGACGTGGTCGTGCACGACCGCCTGGTCGGCCCGCGCCTGCTCGAGCTCGTCCGCCCCGGGGTGGAGGTGGTCGCCCTTGGCCGCTCGCACGACGACTCCGACCGGCCGAGCCAGGCGGCGGTCGAAGCGCTGCTGGTCGAGCGCGCGCGCGCCGGCAAGACCGTTGTGCGCTTGAAGAACGGGGATCCCTTCCTTCTCGGCCGCGGCGGCGAGGAGGCGGAGGCGCTGCGCCGCGCGGGCGTACCGTTCGAGATCGTCCCCGGCGTGTCGTCCGCCTTCGCGGTGCCGGCCTACGCCGGCATCCCGCTCACGCACCGCGACCATGCCTCGCTGGTCACCATCGCGACCGGGCACCAGGCGCGCGTGGGCGACGAGGTGGTGCCGCCCGCGCTGCCCTGGGAGACGCTCGCGCGCCACGGCGGCACGCTCGTCTTCCTCATGGGCATGCGGCAGATGCCCGCGATCATGGCGGCGCTCATCGCGCACGGGCTCCCCCCCGACACCCCGGCCGCCGCGATTCAGAGCGGCACGACGGGCGCACAGGCGACCGTGGTCGCGAGCGCGGCGACGCTGGCCGCGCGCGTGCGCGCGGCGGGGCTCGTGGCCCCGGGGGTCGTCGTCGTCGGGAGCGTGGTCACGCTCCGCGAGCGGATCGCCTGGTTCGAGGAGCGCCCGCTCTTCGGCCGGCGCGTCGTCGTGACCCGGCCGCGCGCGCAGGCGGGCGCGCTGGCGGACCTGCTGGAAGCCGAGGGGGCGGAGGTGATCCCGTTCCCGACCATCGCGATCGTGCCGCCGGCCGATCCCGCGCCCCTCGAGCGCGCGGTGGCGGCGGCGGGCGGCTACGACTGGATCGTGTTCACCAGCGCCAACGGCGTCGAGGCGTTCTTCACGCGCTTCGCCGCCGCGCGGCGCGACGTACGCGAGCTCGAGCCGGTGCGCCTCGCCGCCATCGGGCCCGAGACCGCGGCCCAGCTCGAGCGCCGCCTCCTGCGCGTCGCGGTGGCGGCCGAGGACTACCGCGCCGAGGGGCTGGTCGCGGCGCTCGCGGACGAGGACATGCGTGGCCGCCGCGTCCTCCTCCCGCGGGCCGCGGGCGCGCGCCCGGTCCTCCCCGAAGCGCTCCGCGCGCGCGGCGCGCGGGTCGACGAGGTGGTCGCGTACCGCGCCGTGCCCCCGGGCGAGGCGGACGTGGCCGGCCTCACGGCGGCGCTCGAGGCGGGAGCCGTCGATGCCGTCACCTTCACGAGCAGCTCCACGGTCAGGAACTTCGTCGAGCTGCTCGGCCGGCCGGCGGCGGCGCGCCTTGCCGGCGACGGCGGCCCGGCGGTCGCCTGCATCGGTCCGGTGACGGCCGCGACGGCGCGGGACCTCGGCCTGCGTGTCGACGTGATGCCGGCCGCCTACACGGCCGCCGCGCTGGCCGCAGCCCTCGCCCGGCACTTCGGCAGGGACGCGGCGGCGTAGCGGGCGTGAGACTCGATGGCGAGGTCCTCACCGGCATACAAACTGGTTGCAGGTGAACGCACAGCGGATGAGCCCCACGTCGCACTGCGCCATCCTGAGGGCGCTCGATGAAGGACCTCTCGTACCAGGGCCGCGTCGCTGAGGCGAGGCCATGATGGCCGGCGGGGCCGTTTCCAGAGGCCGCGCTCCGATGCTTTAATGCGGGCTCCGTCATGAGCCGCTTTCCCGCCTACCGCCCCCGGCGGCTGCGCCGGACTGAGGCGCTCCGCCGCCTGGTACGGGAGACGCACGTCGACGCGGCGCAGCTCGTGCAGCCGCTCTTCGTCGTTCCCGGCCGTGGGGTCGAGAAGCCGGTCGGGTCGATGCCGGGCATCGCGCAGCGCTCGGTCGATCGCGCGGCCGAGGAATGCCGGCGCCTCGGGGACCTGGGCGTGCCGGCCGTCATCCTCTTCGGCGTGCCGGAGCGGAAGGACGCGCGCGGCAGCGGCGCCACCGATCCGGGCGGCATCATCCCGCGCGCGCTCGGGGCCATCCGCGAGGCGGCGCCGGGGCTCGTCCTCGTGACCGACGTCTGCCTCTGCGAGTACACCGACCACGGCCACTGCGGCGTGGTGAAGGACGGCGAGGTCGACAACGATCCGACCCTCGAGCTGCTCGCGGCCGAAGCGCTCGCGCACGCGCGGGCCGGGGCGGACGTGATCGCGCCCTCCGACATGATGGACGGCCGCGTGGGGGCGATCCGCACGGCCCTCGACGCGGCGGGCTTCGCTCACCTCCCGATCATGGCCTACGCGGCCAAGTTCGCCTCCGCCTTCTACGGCCCGTTCCGCGACGCAGCCGAGTCGGCGCCGCAGTTCGGCGATCGGCGCTCCTACCAGATGGACCCCGCGAACGCCGAGGAGGCGCTGCGCGAGGTGGCGCTCGACATCGAGGAGGGCGCCGACATCGTCATGGTGAAGCCCGCGCTCCCCTGTCTCGACGTCGTGCGCCGCGTGAAGGAGCGCTTCGGGTACCCGGTCGCCGCCTACCAGGTGAGCGGGGAGTACGCGATGGTGAAGGCCGCGGCGGAGCGCGGCTGGATCGACGAGGCGCGCGTGGTCGAGGAGAGCCTGGTGGCCATCCGCCGCGCGGGCGCCGACATCATCATCACGTACTTCGCGCAGGACGTGGCGCGGGGGCTCGCACGGCGATGAGGCGCCGGGGCTCCACCCTCGCGGCGGCGCTCGGCGTTGCCATGGCGCTCGCGGGCCAGGTCGCGGCCGGCGAGGGCGGCGAGAGCGAGCTCGGCCGGCGTTTCTTCCTCGCCGCGCGCTCCGAGCTCCCGCTGGTCGAGGACCCCGCCGTCACCGAGTACGTCGGGCGTATCGGTGCTCGGCTGGTGAAGACGCTCGGGGCGCAGGAGTTCGACTACCGCTTCTACGTCGTCCAGTCCCCGGTGCTGAACGCCTTCGCCGTCCCGGGCGGCTACGTGTTCATCTTCTCGGGTCTCCTCGCGCGGGTCGCCAACGACGACGAGCTGGCGGGCGTGCTCGGACACGAGATGGGCCACGTGAGCGGGCACCACATCGTGCGCCAGCAGGAGAAGGGGCAGGTGTGGTCGGCGGCCGCGCTGCTCGGCCTCCTCCTCTCGGCCGTCAACCCGGTCGCCGGCGCCGCCGGGATCGCCGCGGCGGAGACCGCGCAGCTCAAGTTCTCGCGCGAGTTCGAGCAGGAGGCCGACTACCTGGGGCTCCGCTACGCGAGCCAGGCCGGCTACGACCCGCACGCGATGGGCTCGTTCTTCAAGACCCTGCTCACCGAGCAGCGCATCAACCCGGCCGGGGTGCCGGCGTACATGCTGACGCACCCGGTGACCGAGGACCGCGTCTCGCACGTCGAGACCACCATCAACGCGCAGAGGCTCAAGACTCCCGCCGGCCGCCCCGCCGGGTCCGCCGAGCTGGCGGAGACCCAGGCGGTGGCGCGCGCGATCGCGGACCCGCCCGACGTGGTCATCCCTCGCTATCGCCGGCTCGCCGAGGAGAAGCCGGACGACGCCGAGCGGCAGCTCCTCCTCGGACGCGTCTACCAGACCGTCGGCCAGCTCGAGGCAGCGCGCGGGGCGCTCGAGAAGTGCCGTGACCTCGGGGGCGTCGGTGGTCGCGTCGATCGTCCGCTCGGGAGCGTGTACGTGGCGCTCAAGGAGCCGGCCAAGGCGCGCGAGGCGCTCGAGCGCCACCTCGCCCGGCATCCCGACGATGCCTTCGCGCACACCCAGCTCGGCAAGGCGCTCAACGACGCCGGGGACAGCCCGGCCGCGCTCACCGAGTTCCAGCGCGCGCTCGGCCTCGACCCCGACTCCGACGAGGCACAGCGCCTGACCGGCATCGCCCTCGGGCGCAAGGGCGACGAGGCCGAGGGCTTCTACCACCTGGCGCTCGCCTCGCGGCTGCGCGGCGAGCTCGAGCAGGCGCTCAGCCAGTTCCAGCACACCGACCGCCTGGTCACGCCGGGCAGCGCGCGGCAGGCCGAGGTCGAGCGGGCGATCGCGGAGCTGGAGCCCCTGGTGCGCGAGCGGGCGCGCGAGCGGCAGGAGCGCCGGCGGACGGGCCGGCGCGGCCTCGGGACGCCTTGACGGCGCGCGCACGCCGGCCGTAGACAGGCGCGCATGTCGGAGGGCACGAGCCTCGCCGGCCGCGTCGCGCTCGTGACCGGCGGCGGGCGCGGCATCGGGCGCGCGATCGCGCTCGCGCTGGGCGCCGCCGGGGCCGACGTCGCGGTCGCGGCGCGCAGCACCGACGAGCTGGACGAGGTGTGCCGCGTGCTCCGCGCCCGCGGCCGGCGCGCGCTCGCCCTCCCGACCGACATGCTCCAGCACGCGCGGGTGATGGCCGCCGTCGAGCGCGCGGCGCGCGAGCTCGGCCGCCTCGACGTGCTGGTGAACAACGCGGGCGGCCCGGTCGTCCTGACCGGCGATCCGCGCGGCCTCTGGGTCGAGACCCACGACGACCCCTCCTGGGACGCGACCCTCGTCCTCAACCTGACGAGCTGCTACTGGGCCGCCAAGGCGGCGCTCGGGCCGATGCTCCGCCAGGGCTACGGGCGCATCATCAACGTCGGCTCCGGCTACTCGCTGGTCGGCGCCTCGGGGCTCTCGGCATACACGGCGGCGAAGCACGGTCTCGTCGGCTTCACGCGCGCGCTCGCCATGGAGGTCGGGACGCGCGGCGTGACCGTGAACCTCCTCCGCCCCGGCTGGACCAACACGCGCCTCGTCGACTGGAGCATCGTGGGCCTGATGACGGGCCGCACCGCGGAGGAGGCGAAGGCGCACGCCGAGAGCCTGGCCGCGCAGAAGCGCATCCTCGAGCCCGAGGAGGTGGCGCCGCTCGCTGCCTTCCTGGCCTCGCCCGCTGCCGGCGGTATTACCGGGCAGGTGCTCTCCGCCGACGGCGGTTACATGATCGGGGTGTGAGATGGCGACGGTCGATGCCGACGGCCACGTGATCGAGCCGGCGGACCTGTGGGAGCGCGAGCTGCCGCCGCGGTTCAGCGCGCGCGGCTTCCACATCCGCTGGGACGCGGAGACCGAGCAGGAGCAGGTGTGGGCGGAGGAGCGGCTCCTCCTGCCGGTGGGCATCGTCGGCGTCGGTATGGCCGGGCGTCCGTTCGAGGACGTGGGCAAGGGCGTGCGCTACGCGGAGCTCATGCCGGGCGGGACGGATCCGCGCCAGCGGCTCCGCGACATGGACCGCGAGGGCATCGACGTCGCGGTCCTCTACCCGTCAGTGGGGCTCTTCCTGGAGGCGATCGAGGACGCGGCGCTCGCCGAGGCGTGCTGCCGCGTCTACAACGACTGGCTCGCCGACTACTGCCGCACGGACCCGCGTCGGCTGATCGGCATCGCCGGCCTGCCGCTGCAGGACGTGGGCGCGGCCGTGCGCGAGGTGCGCCGCGCCGTGGGGGAGCTCGGCATGCGCGGCGTCTTCGTGCGCCCGAACCCGTGCCGCGGCCGCGCCCTCCACGACCGCTGCTTCGACCCGCTCTGGGCCGCAATCGCCGAGGCGGGCGTGCCCGTCGGCCTCCATCCCTCGGGCGCGGGCGATCTCCCCGGCGCGCTCCAGGGCCTCCGGCTCGACGCCCCCATCATGGGCCACCCGTCGATCTTTTTCATCGACGACCTGATCGGCTTCTCGCACCTCGTGTGCGGCGGCGTCCTCGAGCGCCACCCGCGGCTCACCGTCGCCGTGCTCGAGGCGGGCGGCGGCTGGCTCGCGCACTGGTTCGACCGCTTCGACCACTTCGCGCACGTCTACGGCTGGATGGCGCCCGAGCTCGGGCTCCGGCCGAGCGAGTACTTCAAGCGCCAGTGCTACATCTCCTTCGATCCCGACGAGACGACGCTCCCGCTGCTCGCCCCCGTGATCGGCGAGGACCGCATCGTGTGGGCCTCGGACTACCCGCACCTGGACGCGACCTATCCCGGCGTCGTGCGCGAGCTGGAGGAGCAGCTCGCCCGGCTCCCGCCCGCGGCGCGTGAGAAGGTGCGGGGCGGGAACGCGGCACGGCTCTACGGGCTCCCGGCATGAGGAACGCGCGCCTCCTCCACTACTCCCACTGCGTCTCGGACCTCGCGCGCTCGCGCCGCTTCTACACCGACGTGCTCGGCTTCGAGGTGGTGGCCGAATTCGATTTCGACGACGCGGCGACGGCGCGCGTGATGGGTCTGCCGCGCGCCCGGTTCAAGGGCGTCTTCATGCGGCGCGATGGCATGCGCATCGAGCTGATCGGCTTCAGCGACCCGCCGCCCGAGCGCAGCGTGCGGCCGCGGCGCTCGAACGAGATCGGCCACTCGCACCTGAGCTTCTACGTCCTGAGTCTGGACGAGGCCCTGAGCGAGCTCCGCTCGCAGGGCGTGGAGATGGTGGACGGGACGCGTGCCGTCCTTGCGAGCGGCGTCGAATGCTGTGTCGTGCGCGACCCCGACGGCTTTCCGATCGAGATCGTGCAGATGCCGAGCCTGGCGCTCCTCCCCTACGAGGGGTGGGAGGGCTGAGATGGCCGGGCGGCTCGCGGGCAAGGTCGCCGTCGTGACCGGCGGGGCGAAGGGGCAGGGCGAGGGCGTGGCGCGCCTCTTCGCCGCCGAGGGCGCGCGCGTCGCGGTGCTCGACGTGCTCGACGACCCGGGCGCCCGCGTCGCGGCCGCGGTCGGCGGGCGCTTCTTCCACTGCGACGTGGCGCGCGAGGAGGAGGTGGCGGCCGCGATGGACGCTACCGTCGCCGCCTTCGGCGGCCTCGACGTGCTTTACAACAACGCGGCAATCATCGCCTACGGGCGAAGGATCGCCGACCTCCGGGCCGAGGATTGGGACCGGACGATCGCCGTCAACTTGCGCGGCCCCTTCCTGTGTGCGAAACACGCCTTGCCGCACCTCGTGCGGCGGGGCGGCGGGGTGATCGTCAACGTCTCGTCACACGGCGCGTTCCAGGCGTCGCCGACGGGGATCGCGGACTATGCGGTGGCGAAGGGAGGGCTGGTGACGCTGACGTACTACCTCGCGTCGGAGTACGGCGCGGCCAACGTGCGCGCCAACTGCATCGCGCCCGGGCCGGTGCCGACGGACCTGAACCGGCCCTTCCTCGGCACGCCCGAGGGGCGGGCGATGACCGCGTCGTTCATCCCGCTCGGGCGGGTGGGCGAGATCGACGACGTGGCGCGGGCGGCGCTGTTCCTCGCCTCGGACGAGGCCAGGTGGATCACGGGGGCGGTGCTGCGGGTGGACGGCGGCATCGTGGTGCAGTGAGGCGCGCGACCACGTCCGCCGTGCTCGCGTTGCTCGCGGGCTGCTCCACCACGAGCGTCGGCCGCCCGCCGTGCGCGAACCACGTGCTGCGCGAGTCCGTCGCTCCCGGGGGGAATGCGAAGGCGGTCATCTTCGAGCGGGACTGCATGATCGCGGCCACCATCCAGGTCTCGCTCGTGCCCGCGGACGCGCGACCCCCGCGCGAGAGCGGCAACGTCTTCACCATTGGAGCGGGCAAGCACTCGTTCCAGGGTCGGCCCGTCGTCTCGGTCGCGTGGTCGGGGCCCGACAGGCTCACGATCAGCTACACGAGGGGCGCGGCGGTGATGAAGAGCGAAGGCCGGGTGGGCCCGGTCGAGGTCGACTACGCCTTCCTCGGCGGCGCAGCCGACGCTCCGCCCGGGCAGCCGCCGCAGGACCACCGGGGGCGCTAGCTAGGCGGGAGGCGCCGCTGCTCGGCGGTAGCCGCAGCTCACGCTACCCGCGGTGACCTGCTCGCCTGCGCCTACGGCCCCGCGCACGCCCGCCGCGCCAGATAGATGTCGCTCGTCCCATTGCGGTCGTCCTCCCACACCACGTAACATAGCCGCCGGTTGCCCCTCCGCGCGAGCGCGAGGCTCGGCCGGCTCTGCTCGCTCGCGCCCGCGCCCGTGTCGTCCACGCGCTCGGCGGGCGCGAACGTCGCGCCGCCGTCGAAGCTGGTGGTGAAGAAGACGTCGTCGTTGCCGAGGCGATCGTCCTGCCAGGCGACGAAGAGCGCCCGGCAGTCGGCGGCGAGGCTCGGGTGCCACTGGTTCGTGGGCGTGTCGTGGTCGACGTCGAAGCCCGTCTTGGAGTCGTCGAGCTGGCGGTTCGGGGTGAAGGTCGTGCCGTGGTCGTCGCTGCGCGCGTAGAAGATGTTCGTGTCGGGCTCGCGCGCGCGCAGATCGGTCCAGACGACGTGCAGCGGGCCGCGGCGGGAGACGGCGACCGAGGGCCGCTCGTCCAGGCGTTCGAAGTCGGCGAAGTCGTCGACCTCGGCGTTCGCACCCCAGGTCATGCCACCATCGTCGCTGCGCGCGAGGAAGATGTCCCAGTTGTAGTTGCGGAAGTCGGCCCACGCCGCGTAGACGGCGGTGCCGACGGCGGCGAGCGCCGGGCCCCACTTGTTGTCGAGGTGGGCGGCGAGGGGATCCGCCGGGCCGGCGTCGACGCGCACGGCGGGATCGAACGTCGTCCCGCCGCCGTGCCCGCGTGCGCTGTAGACGTGCTCGACCGGCTCGCCCTCGAAGCCCCCGTCGCGCTCGTCGACCCAGGCGACGACCGGGTCCTTGCCGACGAGCGCGATCGCGGGGACCCACTTGCCGACGCCGTCGTGGTCGTCGACGCGCACGTCGGGCCCGAGCTTGTTGCCGCGCCCGTCGAAGCGCGCGAGCTCGATGCGCCCGGCATCGTCGTTGCGCCCGGCGGCGAACTCCTGCCACGCCACGAACACCCGGCGGCCGCCCACCGCGATCGCCGGGTTCAGCTCGGCGACCGTCCCGGCCGGGTTGCCACTCACGTGGATGGGGGCCGCGAAGGTCCGGCCCCGGTCGCGGCTGACGGCGAGGAAGACGTTCTCGAGCCCGGCGCTCGCCTCGTGCCAGACGACGTAGACACGCACCCCGTGCGCGGCGACGCGCGGCGCATGCTGCGCCACGGGCACCGGCTCGTCGCCGCTCGCGCGCACGGCGGCTTCGAAGCGCGGAGGTGGGGCGCGGACGGGATCGACGGGCGCGGTGGTGGCGCCCGTCGGCACGTCGATGTCGGCGAACACGACCGCCTCGCGGTAGCCGTTCTCGCACGCGCCCGCGTCGAGCGACCCGCCGCACGCCACGCCCGAGCCCGGTAGCAGCTTCGCGCCGTCCGCGGCGAGCATCGCGCGCCGCTCGGCGCGCGTGAGCGCAGGGTTCGCGATCCCGGGATCGGGCGCGATCCACGGCGCGAGGGTGCGGAAGCCGGTGTCGGGGTTCTGCCCGATCCAGGCGTTGTTCGGGCCGAGCGGGCCGGGGCTCGTCTTCTGCTTGCGTCCGAGCACCGCGCTCTGCCCGTCGAAGGTCACGTCGTCGAAGAGGTTGCCGGTAATGCTCGCGTCGACATTCGCCACCCAGGGCACGTTCTTCTCGAGGTTCGCGAAGCCGCCCTCCTTGAAGATGTCGGGCTGCCACGGCGTGTCGGCGTACGCCCACTCGCTGAACGCCTCGGGCTGGAGGACGACGTTCGCGCCCTTGGCGAGGAAGCGGTCGTTCACGTCGACCATCCAGGCGTCCTTGGAGATGACGATCGCGAGCCGGCCGGCGGGCGTGTCGAGCACCTCCATGTCGCGCACGGGGCCGAAGGCGAGCGAGAGGCCGGCCTGGTTGCCGGGCGGCGGCTCCTCGATCGGCGTGAGATACGCCTTGTTGGTCGAGCCCCGAATGACGCCGCCGGTCGCCGACGGGCTCTCGAGCGTCCCGCCGTTGCCGTCGGGCACCAGCACCTCGCCGTCGGGCGCGAAGACGAGCGTCGTGTTGTGGGGGAAGGGCGACACGGCCTCGTAGGCGTAGGTGCGGGAGGGCTCGTCGGGGTCGCGCAGCAGGGCGACCAGCGCGGGCTCCGTCGCCTCCTCCACCCGGCGCGCGGGCGCCGCGTTGAACGACGCCGCGAGGTAGATGCCGTGCGTCATCGCGAGCTCGCGGAAGGTCTCGTAGAAGCCCCGGTACAGGGTGTCGGTGAGGGCGAGCACCAGGGTCCGGACGGCCGGCTGCCCGGGATACCTGGTCCTGTAGTAGCCGTACGGCGCGCTGTACGGTCCGAAGAGGGCCAGGATTGCGTCGGTCGCCGTCGTCTGCGCACGCGCCGCCGTGCCGCGGCTGCCGGTCAGAGCGGCGACCAGGCCGGTCTCCTCGGGCAAGACGACGAGCGCGTTCTGGGGTGCCGCGGGGTCGGTGGGGAAGAGGTGGCTCGCGACGTCGTCGACGCCCGCCTGCACGAGCGTCACGCGGCCCGGGAAGCCGGCGTCCATGAGCGCCGCCATCTTGTCGTGGAAGCTCGCGTAGGTGGTGGCGTCGGCGGTGCGGACCTTGTGGCCGACGGCGAACATGCGCACGGGCGTGGCCGCGGCCGGCGGGGTGAGGGCGAGCGTCAGGACGAGGGAGAGCGCGGGGCGGTGCACGGGCCGAGGAGTCTACCGCCGCCACCGGCGCCTCGGGAAGTCGCAATCAATGCAGCGGGTGGTACGGGCCGTGGAGGACGCCGAGCACCGTGAGCCCGTCCTCCGCGTCGACGTGGTAGAGGATGTAGTAGTCGTCGATGGCGATGTAGTAGCAGCCGCCGATCCCCTTCAGCAGCGAGGACCCCGGTGGGTGGGGATCATCGGCGAGCCCGATGATGGCCTCCCCGATGTCGCGCAGCGGGCTCTGTGGGATGCTCTCCAGCTCGCGGTAGGCGCTGTACGTGATGTTGAGGCGGGTCGGCATCGGGTCGTGGGGGGGTTATCGGCAGCGCGGGCGACGTTCTTGAGGGGCGGCGTGCACCGGGTCGCCCCTGCAACCCTCGGATCATGCAGGTGCTTTGTGGTCGTCGGGCGCCGCGCCGGTTGCAATGGCCGGGGAGCGTCGGTTAAGCTGTTTCGGTGGCGGAGTGCTGGTTTTTGGAGCTGAGGAGACTGCCCATCGATGCCTGCCAGTGAGTCCGAAGTGCTCGTCGGGCGCCGCTATCTGGAGCGGTCGTTCCTGGACGCGGCCATGCGGCTCTTCGTGCGCAACGCGGAGCTGGTCACGGCGGCGGACTGGACGCAGCTCGCGGAGCGGCTGCTCGAGCGGCACCGCATCCCCGATGCCGTGCGCGTGTGCGAGCTGGGCGGCGTGCCGCTCCCGCGCGAGCGCATGCTCGCCGCCGCCGACGCGTGCCTGAAGCGCAAGGACGTCGACGGCGCCATGCGCCTCTACGAGCTCGCCGGCGCCGATCGCGAGCGCTGGACGAAGCTGGTCGACGTGCTGACGGCGCTCCCCGATCGCGAGCGGCAGGCGGTCGAGATCGTCGACCGCCATCTGGGCGGCGAGTCACCGGAGCCGCGGCTCCAGGAGGCGCGGACGAAGGCGGCAGGGCGCCAGATCAAAGCGGTGAAGTAGCCTGGCCGGCCCCGCCGACTGGCTCCGACCGGCCGTCCGGAGCGCCGCCCCCTACGTCCCCGGCGAGCAGCCCGGCCCTGGCCGTCGGGTGATCAAGCTCAACACCAACGAGAACCCGTACCCGCCCTCGCCGCGCGTGCTCGAGACGCTCGGGCGGGAGGCGAACGCGACCGTCCGCCTCTACCCCGACCCCGAGGCGCGCGCGCTGCGCACGCGGGCGGCGGAGGTGTACGGCGTGCCGGCCGACCACATCCTGGCCGGCAACGGCTCGGACGAGCTGCTCGCCCTCCTCCTGCGCGCGACCATCGATCCGGGTGAGCGCGTCGCGTTCCCGGTGCCAACCTACAGCCTCTACGGCACGCTGGTCGCCGTGCAGGGGGGCGAGGCGGTGCGCGTACCCTGGCCGGAGGACTTCTCGCTCCCGCCCGCGCTCGCCGCCGCGCGCGCGCGTGTCACCTTCCTCTGCAACCCGAACTCCCCCTCGGGGACGCTGGTGGCGGTCGCCGCGGTCGAGGCGCTGGCGCGCGCGCTGCCCGGCATCCTCGTCGTCGACGAGGCGTACGTCGACTTCGCCCGCGAGCACGCGCTCGGGCTCGTCGGCCGGCTCGCGAACGTGCTCGTGCTGCGCACGCTCTCCAAGTCCTTCTCGCTGGCCGGGCTGCGGGTCGGGCTCGCCTTCGGCCACCCGGAGCTGCTGGCCGGGCTGCGCACCGTGAAGGACTCGTACAACCTGAGCCGCCTCTCGCAGGCGGCGGGCGAGGCGGCGCTCGGCGACCTCCCGGCGATGCGGGCCAACATCGCCCGCATCAAGGCGACGCGCGCGCGGCTCAGCACGGGGCTCGCGCGCCTGGGCTTCCGCGTGCCGCCGTCCGAGGCGAACTTCGTCTTCGCGCGGCGACCGGGAGTGGACCTGGGCCCGGTCGCCCGCGCGCTGGCGGCGCGTGATATCCTCGTCCGCCACTTCGCCGTGCCGGGCGCGCACGACGCGCTCCGCATCACGGTGGGGACGGACGCGGAGATCGACGCGCTGCTCGCCGCGCTTCGAGAGCTGTAGGCAGGGGGCCGGCGCTGAAGAGCTGTTCGAGACCGCCCGGCTAGTCGGCGCCGTCGTCGGCGTCGTCGCCCTCGTCCGCCTCGCCCGGCTCGGGCGGGGGCGGCTCGGTCGTCGTGGTCGCCGTCCCGCCCTCGACTGCCGCCCCCGGCTCCTCGACCAGGTCCTTCGGCTGCTTGTCGAGGCGCGCGTACATGTAGTCGCGCGCCTCGAAGACGGTCTCGCTCCCGGCGCGCATGACGTACGCCTTGCCCTCGTGCTTGGCGGCGAGGACGGTGCCGATCGGCTGCCCCTCCTTGTCGGTGAGGGTGATGCGGAGGTCGGGGTGGTCGAGCCCCCAGGCGGCCAGGTCCTTCGCCGGCTCGGCGGCGATGTCGGCGCCGCGGAGGTCGCGGAGGTCGTCCAGGAGGGTCGCGATCGCTGAGTCCTTGGGCTTCTTCCCCTCCGCGCCCTCGAGCGCCCACTTGCCCTCGCCGCGCGCGAGCCTGAGCGGGCCCCCGTCCTTCCGCTCGAACGCGAGCTTGCCGACGCGCGTTGGGTCGAAGCCGAGCACGGTCTTGTCGCGGAACTGGCTCGGCGGCTTGGCGAGGGTGCGGAACGTCCAGTCGCCCAGGGCGTACACCGTCGGCTGGTCGCCGCGCTTGGCGTAGATCTGCTTCTGCGTGCCCTGGGTCGTCTCGCCTCCGACCAGGAGCGCCTGGCTCGCGGCGCCGTCCGTGCCGGTCGTCACCGTGACGGCGAGCCGGGGCGCGGCGAGCCCGTACTTGCCGAGGTCGTCCGGGTGATCGTCCGGGAAGTCGACCGCGCGCGTCGAACGCAGCGAAGAGAGGTACGAGCGCACCTCGGTCGTGTCGCCGGGGTGGTCGCCCGGCTCCACCGTCCACGACTCCTTGTCCTTGCGGACGAGCGTCACGGTGTCGCCGTTCTCCGCCCTGATCTCGACCCGGCTCACGTCCTCGTCCTTGAAGGCGAGGATCGCCTTGTCGCGCAGGTCCTTGGCCTGCTTGTTGAGGCCGTAGCCGAGCGCCGAGGTGGTGAGGTAGAGCTTCGGCTCGTCGTCCTTGCGCACGTAGGCCTTGGCGCCGATGGCGGTGTTCTTGCCGACCACGAGGGGCGGCGGCTGCGAGCCGTCCTTGAGCGTGAGCTTGACCGTGACGGTCGGCTTGTCGAGACCGAAGTCGGCCAGGTTCGCCGGCAGCTGGTCGAGCGTCTTCTGCACCTCAGCGTCGGCGAGCGTCGAAAGGACACCCCCCACCACCGTGTCGTCGGCGGGCGCCTCGGCGGGCCGGACGAGCCGCCAGCCCTTGTCGTCCTTCCTGAGCTCGAGCTCGCGGTCCGGATAGGCGAGGACGAGGCCGGTGACGGCGTCCTTGTCGACGCCGAGCAGCTTCGCCTTCTTCCCCTCGCGCGCAGCCTCGGGGAGCTCGTAGACGTAGAGGTAGATGCCGAGCGCGGCGACCAGGACCAGGAGGATGAGGATGCGGCGGATCACCGGGACTTCCGGCGCCACCACACGGCGATGCCGGTCGCGATCATGAGCTGCGGGACGATGAGCACGGAGAGGTAGAAGACCTGCACGGCCTGGTCCCGGGTCAGCTCGGCACGCGAGGCGCGCACGGTGCGGCTGCGGATCGCAACCAGCTCCTCCTGGCCGACGAGCCAGCCGATGGCGTTCAGGAAGAGGTCGCCGTTGAGCCGCGCCTCGGCGAGCTGCTGGTTGTTGGCGAACATGGGCGTGCCGAAGACGACGAGCCGCGCCTCCTCGGGAGCCTTCTTCCCTTCCGGTGCCGGGGGCGGCGTGATCCCCAGGTCGTGCAGCTTGGCCTCCACCGCGACCGCGACGCTGAGCGGGCCCTTGCGGTCCTCGGGATCGAGCGACGCGGTCGGGTTCTGGCTGAAGACCTGGTCGACCTTCGTCTCCGCCCAGCTCGACGCGCTCGTCTTCACCAGCGCCGTGGCCGTGAGGCCCTTCTTGCCGGCCGAGTCGGGCTCGACGGTGCGGGTCTGCGGGTAGACGGTGTAGTCGCGGAAGTTCTGCGTGATGGGGTGCGTGCCGTAGGTCTTCGTGATCGGCTGGACGCCGAGCGTGGGGCCCTGGAAGAGACGCACCACCTGGTCGATCACGATGTCGTTGCCGAGCTTGGCGCCCCAGTCGGCGAGCAGCTTGGGCACCCGCTCGTCGCCCTGGCGTGGGCCGACGAGCGCGAGCAGGTGCCCGCCGCGCTTCAGGTACGCGTCGAGGATCTGCACCTCGTGCTCGCTGAGCGGCCGCTGCATCCCGGCGATCACGAGCGCGCTCGCGTCGTCGGGGATCTGCTCGGCCGAGGGCAGCACGAGCGGCTTCACCTCGTAGTTCTCCTGCTCGAGGGCGAGCTTCGCGCTGGCGTAGCCCTTGGGGTCCTCCTGGTTCGCGATGTCCGCCTCGCCGTCGCCCTCGGCGAAGTAGACGAGCTTCTTCGTCGTACCGGAGACGCGGATGATGCCGTTGGTGACCGTCTCCTCGGTGGGGTTGGCGACCACGAACGACTCCTTGCCGTACTGGAGATGCACGCTGCGCAGCGCCGTGATCTTCATCTGCTCGACCAGCGCGGGCTCCTTGTCCGGGTCGATGAGCCGGAACTTCACGTGGCTCGGGGCGGCGTACTGGTAGCTCTCGAGCAGGCTCTGGACCTGCGGGTCCTGCCCGCCCTCGACGAAGCCGGTCATGGCGAGGTCCTCCTTGAGGGCCTCGACCACCTTCTTCGATTGCGGCGCGAGGGTGTAGATGCCCGCCTCGGTCAGGTCCCAGCGATGGTGACGGCGCGCGGAGATGTAGTTGCCACCCCCGACCAGCAGGACGAAGAGGAGCGTGTAGACGAGCGCGCCGGCGCCGTAGCGCGTCGAGCGCTGGCCGAGGAGGCTGCGGAATTCCTCGAGCCCGAAGGACACGTAGGCGACGAGGAGCCCCGCGCCCGCGATCAGGTTCACCACGACGTAGGGGTCGTGCAGGGGCCGCTCGATGACGAAGGCCCCCGCGAAGCCGAAGGCGAGAAAGAGGAGGCCGAGGAGGCCGAAGAGCGAGCCCGAGCGGCGCACCGCTACCTCCAGCGCACGGACTCGACCGAGCGCAGCGACAGGAAGAGGCCGATCAGCAGGAGGGTGGCGAAGTAGACCAGGTCCTTCGTGTCGACGATCCCCTTGGTGAGCTCGCCGAAGTGCTCGGTGATCGAGGCGTAGCGCACGATCCGCCCCGCCGCGCCCTGCGTCGTCTCGCCGAGCCAGCCGATCGTGTAGAGGACGAGGAGCGCGAAGAGGGCGCCCACGTAGGCGATGACCACGTTGTCGGTGAACGACGAGACGAGCGTCCCGACGGCCAGGAACACCGTCGCCATGAGCGCGAGGCCGAGGTAGCCCGACAGCATCATCGGCACCTCGGGGTTGCCGTAGCGGACGAGCAGGAGCCCGAACAGCCCCGAGAGCGCCACCATGAGGAGCACCAGCGCGAGCCCGCCCAGGAACTTGCCGAGCACGATCTCGCCGACGCGCACCGGCGAGGTGAGGAGAAGCTCGTAGGTGCCCGAACGCTTCTCCTCGGGGAACATCCGCATGCTGATCGCGGGCACGATGAAGATGAGCAGCACCGACATGTTGTGGAGGAGCGGGACCACGACCATCTGGTTCAGGTTGAAGCGCGTGAGCATCTCCGGGTTGCGCATCATGCTGTAGATCTGCAGGGTCTGGTTGAAGGCGGAGAGGAGCGCGAAGAAGAAGTAGCCGGCGAGCGCCAGGTAGGCGGCGAGGAGCACGTAGGCGACCGGCGAGGAGAAGTACGAGCGCAGCTCCCGCCCGGCGATGGTTAGGACGTTGCGCATGCTCACGCGTCCGTGGCGGCCGCGGCGCCCGGGCCGTCGCCCGTGTCGCGCGAGATGGCCTCGAGGAAGACGTCCTCGAGCGTCCGCCCGCGGGTCAGGTTCGCGAGCTGATCCTCGACCACGATGCGGCCGTCGTTGATGATGACCACCTTGTCACAGACCTGCGACACCTCGGGCAGGATGTGGGTCGAGAGGACGACGGTGCGCTTGCCGCCGAGCGTCTTGATGAGGCTCCGGATCTCGATGATCTGCCTGGGGTCGAGGCCGAGGGTGGGCTCATCGAGGATCAGGACCGGCGGGTCGTGGATGAGGGCCTGGGCGAGCCCGACCCGCTGCCGGAACCCCTTGGAGAGATGGCCGAGGAGCCGGTCGCGCACGCCCACGAGGCCGCAGGTCTCGAGCACCCGATCGAGCGCGCCGGCGAGGTCGGCGCGCGCCATGCCCTTCAGCCTGGCGACGAAGCGCAGGTAGCCGGCCACCGTCATGTCGTTGTAGAGGGGCGGGCTCTCGGGCAGGTAGCCGATGCGGCGGCGGACCTCGCTCGAGTGGGTGAAGACGTCGAAACCCTCGACCCGGACCGTGCCGCTGGTGGCGGGCAGGAAGCCGGTGATGATGCGCATGGTGGTGGTCTTGCCCGCGCCGTTGGGGCCGAGGAAGCCCAGGATCTGCCCGGCGGGCGCCGTGAACGAGGCGTCGCGCACCGCGGCCAGCTCGCCGTAGCGCTTGCTCAGGTTCGCGACCTCGATCATCGATCGGTCTTGGACTCCGGAGGCAGCCGAGAAATTCGACCGGCGTATGTAGCGACGGCCCGGCGCGATTGCAAGTCGGTGTGCTGGTTGGACTCGCCCGGACCCCTCTGCTAGCGTCCGGGCGCGGCACATGGGATCGGCCTCGCCGGCTCTCCGGCCGCGCCTCTACCTGATCGACGGCAGCGGGTACGTCTATCGCGCCTTCCACGCGATCCCGAGCCTCGGGACCTCGCGCGGGGTCCCGACCAACGCCGTCTACGGCTTCACCAACATGGTCGCCAAGCTCCTGCGCGAGGAGGGGCCGCGGTACCTGGCGGTGGTCTTCGACCTGCCGGGCGAGACCTTCCGCGACCAGCTCTACGCCGGCTACAAGACCTCGCGCGCGCCCGTGCCCGACGAGCTCCGCCCGCAGATGGGCTACGTGCGCAAGGTGGTCGAGGCGCTCCGCCTCCCGGTGGTCGAGGTGCCCGGGGTCGAGGCCGACGATGTGATCGGGACGCTCGCCCGCCAGGCGAGCCAGGCCGGCGTCGAGACCGTGATCGTGACCGGCGACAAGGACCTGATGCAGCTGGTCGACGAGCGGACCACCTGGCTCGACACCATGCGCGACCGCCGCTGCGGCCCGGCCGAGGTGCGCGAGCGCTTCGGGGTCGAGCCGGCGCTCGTGCCCGACGTGCTCGGGCTGATGGGCGACCCCATCGACGACATCCCGGGCGTGCGCGGCATCGGCGAGAAGACGGCGGCGACGCTGGTGCGGGAGGTGGGGCCGGTGGAGGAGATCCTCGCCCACCTGGACGCGGTCGAGCGCACCGGCCTCCGCGGCGCGAAGAAGATCCGCGAGGCGCTCGCGCGCGAGGCGGAGACGGCGCGGCTCTCGAAGCAGCTCGCGACCATTCGCCGTGACCTGCCCGTCGCGCTCGACCTGGAACGGCTCCGCTGGCAGGGCCCGGACACGGAGAAGCTCCGCCCGCTCTTCGCCGAGCTCGAGTTCACCTCGCTCCTGCGCGAGCTCGCGCCGAGCGGCGCGGTGCCGGAGGTCGAGCACACGACCCTGCGGCGGCCCGAGGAGGTGCGCACCGCGCTCGGAGCCCTCGCCGCGGCGGGCGCGGTTGCCATCGTCCCGGTGGGTGCCCGGCTCGAGGCGCTCGCGCTCGCGGGGCCGAGCGGCCCGGTCGTCGTGATCGCCGAGCCCGACGCACCGGGCGCGCTGGCGGCGCTCGCCCCGCTCGTGGGCGACCTCGCCGTCACCAAGCTCGGCGCCGACCTGAAGGCGCTCCGCGTGGCGCTCGCCCGCCGCGGCGTCGCGCTCGCGGGCCCCGGCTTCGACATCGCGCTGGCCTCGTACTGCCTGAATCCCTCGCGCGCCGAGCACGGGATCGCCGCGCTCGCCGAGGAGCTCTTGGGCGTGGGGCGCGACGACGGCGCCGACCCGACGCTCGCCGCCTGCCGCGCCGCCGGCGCGGCGCACGCGCTGAGACCGCTCCTCGAGGAGCGCCTGCGGGCGCACGCGATGGAGCGGCTCTTCTACGAGCTCGAGATGCCGCTCGCCGAGGTGCTGGCCGAGATGGAGCTGGCCGGCATCCGGATCGACGTCGCGGCGCTCGGGGCGCTGTCGGCCGAGCTCGGCGCGGCGCTCGGGCGCCTGATGGCGGAGATCTACGCGCTCGCCGGCTCCGAGTTCAACGTCAACTCGCCGCCACAGCTCCGCACGGTGCTCTTCGAGCGCCTCGGCATCTCGCCCCGCGGCGTGCGCCGGGGGAAGACCGGGCTCTCGACCGACGTGGACGTGCTCACCCGCCTCGCCGAGCAGCACCCGCTGCCCGCCAAGGTCCTCGAGTACCGTGCGCTCGCCAAGCTCAAGTCGACCTACGTCGACGCGCTCCCCGCCTTGGTCGATCCCGCGACCGGCCGCCTCCACACCTCGTTCAACCAGACCGTGGCCGCGACCGGGCGGCTCTCGAGCTCCGACCCGAACCTCCAGAACATCCCGATCCGCAGCGAGGAAGGGCGCCGCATCCGCGCGGCCTTCGTCGCCGCGCCGGGCCACCGGCTCGTGTCGGCGGACTACTCGCAGATCGAGCTGCGCGTCCTGGCGCACCTCTCCGGAGACCGGGCCCTCATCGACGCCTTTGCGGCGGGCGAGGACATCCACGCGCGCACGGCCGCCGAGGTGTTCGCGGACCGCCCGCCGGCCGAGGGCCGGCGGCTCGCCAAGGTCATGAACTACGGCATCGTCTACGGGATGGGGGCGGCGCGGGCGGCGCGCGAGATCGGCGTCTCCCAGGCCGAGGCCGCGGCGTACATCGATCGCTACCTCGGCCGCTACCCCGGCGTGCGGGCCTTCATCGACTCGACCGTCGCGGAGGCGCGCGCGCGGGGCTACGTGACCACGGTCCTCGGGCGGCGTCGCTACCTCCCCGAGCTCGGGGCCCGCGACCCCGCCGTGCGGCAGTTCGCCGAGCGGGCGGCCACCAACACCCCCATCCAGGGCTCGGCCGCCGACCTGATCAAGCTCGCCATGCTGGAGGTCCGGCGTCGCCTCGCAGCCGCGGGGGGCGGGGCCCGCCTGCTCCTCCAAGTGCATGACGAGCTCGTGCTGGAGGTCCCCGCGGATCGGCTCGCTGCCGTCGAGTCGGCCGTGCGGGAGGCCATGGAGCACGTCTACCCTCTGCGGGTCCCGCTCGAGGTGGACGTGCGCCACGGCGCCACCTGGGCGGAGGCCCATTGACGCCGCCCGCGGTGCCCCGCCGCGCCCGGCGGCTGAATAGCCCGGGCGGCGGCCCGTCCTATCTGGCACGAGCGTTCCGTGGCTCCTAGCGACTGGGAGCTCGTCCAGCGCGCGCGGACGGGTGACCACGACGCCTTCCGCGAGCTGGTCGAGCGCTACCAGCGCAAGATCGCCGCGCTGGCGCTCGGCATGCTGCGCAGCCGCGAAGACGCCCTCGACATCGTGCAGGAAACGTTCACGAAAGCCTACCAGAGCCTCGACCGCTTCAAGGGAGACGCCGCCTTCTACACCTGGGTGTACCGCATCGCCTACAACCTGTGCGTGGACCACCAGCGGCGAGCTGCCAAGGGGCCGCAGATCGGCCTCGACGCCGAGGAGGACGCCCCGTCGGCCCGCGCCGACGGCCCCCACCCTGACGAGCCCTTCGCGCGGGCGCGCGATGCCGAGATCGCCCGCCGGGTGCGCGCGGCCATCCAAGATTTGACCCCCGATCACCGAGCGGTCATACTCCTGCGCGAGTTGGAGGGGCTCTCCTACGCGGAGATCAGCCAGGTTCTCGAGTGTCCCAAGGGGACGGTGATGAGCCGTCTCCACTACGCGCGCCGCCAGCTCCAGCGGCGTCTCCGGGAGCTCCTGTGAGGATCGCACCGGTGATGACGTGCGGCGAGGTTGCCGGGTTGCTCGATGCCTTCGTCGACGCCGAGCTGCCCGCAGCCGTGCTGCTCGCGGTTGCCCGCCACGCGGGCGGCTGCAGCACCTGCGACACGGCGGTGCACGAGCTCACGGCGCTGCGCGAGGCGGTCGAGCGCGGCCTGACGGAGGCGGAGGCGCTCGACCTCTCGCGCGTGTGGCCGGCGGTGAGCGCGGGCATCGACCGCCACGATGCCCGCGCCGCGTGGCGCCGACGGCTGCGCACCGCGCCCGCGTGGGGGGTCGCGCTCGCCGCCGCGGCGACCGCCCTCGTCTGGCTGCGCAGCCCGGGGCCCGAGCCCCCGCGCCTCGCGGCCCGGCCGCGCCCGAACCAGGCGGTGATCGAGCGCATCGACTCGAGCGGCCACTTCGAGCTTCGCCGCGAGCGCAAGAACGGCACGACGCTCATCATGGTGAGCGCGGACGGCGACCAGGCGGGTCAGTGACGCGCGAGGCGTGCCCCGTCGCGCTCGGTCTTGCCGCGGGGGCGCTCGTCCTGCTCGCGGTGGCGCGCGCGCTCGCGCTCGAGGTGCAGATCACGACGGTGCGCGCGAGCGAGCGCGGGCCTTCGGATGCGCAGCTCGTCGACCTCCGCCCGCGCCTCCGGCGTCTCGTGGGCTATCGCTCGTTCCAGATCGTGCGCGAGGAGCGGCGCCGGTGCGCGTGGGAGACGAGCGAGGAGTTCGCGCTCCCGGGCGGGCGGCTCTTGCACGTGCTGCCCAAGGGGATGCGCGACCAGGCGGTGGTGATGCAGGTCAAGCTGACGGACGGCTCACGGGCGCTGGTGGACACGCGCGTGCGCCTCCAGAACCGCGGCGTGATGCTCTTCGGCGTCGATCAGGACCGGCGCGCCGCCGAGGGGGCGCTCATCATCATGCTGCGCGCGGAGGACTGAGATGGGAACCTGGGTCGAGGAGATCGGAAATCAGCTCTGGAACGTGGCGGAGGCGTTCGGTGCCGAGGTGCGCGGGGAGGGCGTCCTCTCGCTCCTGCGGCCCATCGCGCCCTTCAACCGCCCGACCTTCCTCGCCCCGGCGGTGACGGTGGGCGCACTCATCACCTTCCTCATGCTCTCGGGCGTCGCGGTGGTGGCGCTCGGCGCGCTGCTCACCGCGCTCCTCGCGCTCTACCTGCTCCTGGTCGAGGTGTTCGGGGTGACGGTCGAGCTGCACCCGTTCGGGGCGCGCTGAGCGGCGGTCAGCCCCCGGTCATCGCCGCCGCGAGGATCCGCGCCGTGCTCGGCCGCATGATGCGCGGGTCCACCTCGCGGCCCTCGAGGAGCGCCCTGCGCACGTCCTTGCCGGAGATGGTGAGCGGCTTCTCGCCGGGATGGTTGTCCATCAGGTCGACGCGCCCGACCGACTCGTAGTAGGCGGCGAAGCCGACCTTGACGGGCTTGATCCCGAGGTCGCCCCGGAGCGAGCCGAAGACCTCCTGCGCGTCGAAGTCGCCCCAGATGGGCGTGCCGTCGTGGAAGGGCGCATCCGCGTGCTTGCGGCCGACGACCAGGTCGGTGAAGCCGAAGTTCTGCCGGTATATGCCGTGCATCACCGCCTCCTTCGGGCCGGCGTAGAACATCTTGATGTCGAGGCCGAGGAGGATGACCCGGTCGGGCACCGACTCGCCGCGCGGCCCCCAGAGCGTGGGATCGCTGTCGCCCTCGCCGAGGGCGCGCGTCTCGATGAGCGCCTCGTAGGTCCGCATGCGCACGTCGGCGTGCACGTCGTCGCCCTTGGTCTCGCCGATGAGGGGGTTGAGAGCCGCGCCCGCGTCGTGCCCGGCCCGGAGCAGGGTCTCGAGCCCGTAGACGAGCGCATACTCGTGCGCGCGGTGGAGCGGATTGCGGGTCTGGAAGGCGACCACGCGGTCCCAGCCCCTGGCGGCGAGCAGGCGGCGCACCTCGCGCGGCGTGAGCACGTACCTCCCGAACGCGGGGTGCGTCGGCTGCGGGAGCACGCGCAGCCGGCCGCCGAGGAGGTGCGTCCTGTCGGCGT
This sequence comes from Deltaproteobacteria bacterium, assembly GCA_005879795.1. Lineage (NCBI taxonomy): Bacteria > Pseudomonadati > Myxococcota > Myxococcia > Deltaproteobacteria bacterium. The sequence continues at coordinate 37,429 of VBKJ01000129.1, read as the reverse complement.
CGCCCTTGAGCACCATGTCGGCGCCGGGATGGTCGGTGCGCTCGGTGCCGTAGACGCTGCGCAGGTACTTCGCCTTGTCCCACGGGTAGACGTCGCTGATGGCGAGGGTCGCGACCACGGCGCCGGCGCTGTTGGTCAGCGCGACGGTCTCTCCGCGCCCGAGCTTCCGCGCCAGCTCCGCCGTCACGGGCAGCGCGATCGGGATCGTCCAGGCGTAGAGCCGGCCGCCGCGCTCGATCACGCACTCGTCGAGGACGCGCTGGTAGGTGGCCGCGTCCATCGGGCCGGTGAGCGGGGAGAGCCCGCCGTCGCCGAAGCGATAGACGCTCGAGAGGTCGGAGTCGGAGACCGGCACCCTGGCGAGGCGCGCCGCCTCCGCCCGGAACCGCTCCACCTCGTGCGCGGGGACGGTCAGGGAGACGGGCTCGGTCAGGCCGCCGTGGGGAGGGATCAGATCGGGCATCGAGGATCCTTTCTCGGATGTCGGGCCGTTCGGGCTAACTGACCCAGTTCTCGCACCGCAATCTCGGGACCCGTTTGAACTCACGGACGTTGTTCGAGACGAGCGTCGCCCCGAGGGAGAGCGCGTGGGCGGCGATCAGCGTGTCCATCGCGCCGATCGGACGCCCCCGTCGCTCGAGATGGGCGCGCACCCGTCCATAGCTCGTCGCGGCATCGACGTCGAAGGCGAGCACGTTGATGTGCCCGAGGAAGACGTCGAGCACGCGATGATTCCGCTCCGGAGCGGAGCTCTTGCTCGCCCCGAACCTGAGCTCGGCCGCGGTCACGGCGCTCACGGCGACGTCGGCGGGCGTGAGGCGCTCGAGCCGACTCAGAACCTCGGGCGGCCGGCGCTTCAGGGCGTAGATGCAGATGTTGGTGTCGAGCAGGTACCTCAGGGGAAGGCATCCTCGCGGCGCTCGCTCGCCACGAACTCGGTCCGCTCGACGTCGTCCGAGAGCTTACCGAAGCAGGCCCAGAAGGTATCGTCCCAGCCCTTGTGAACGGGCTCGAGGATCACCTTGTCGTTCGCCCGGCGGATGAGGACCTCGTCGCCGCTGAAGCGGAACTCCTTCGGCAGCCTGACCGCCTGGCTGCGTCCGTTCCAGAACAGCTTCGCTCTCGTGCTCATGCGCTCACCGCAAGTCTATACCCGATATAGATCGTAGCGACAAACCAGGCTGAGAGGCGAGTGGTGGTCGAAGGGGCGAGGCAACTTCACGGCCGCGGCGCGGCGAGCGTGAGCCCGATCAGCGGCCAGTAGTACCGCGCCACCAGGTTGAACGCTGCCCACGCGATCACCACCATGACCGAGCCCGGCACGAGCATGTCGCGCAGGCGGAGATAGCCCGACGAGTACGCGATCGCGTTCCCGGGCGTGCCGACGGGCAGCGTGAAGGCGAGCCCCGCGGGCAGCGCCACCGCCGGCGCCATGACGCGCGGATCGATCCCGAACTGCGCCGCGATGCCGAGGGCCACCGGCATGAGCAGCGCGACCACCGCCGAGTGGCTCATCGCTTCGGTCAGCAGGATGCCCAGGGCGGAGATCATGGCGACGACGGCCAGCGGGCTGTGCGCCCAGCGGCTCACGGTGACGCTCGCGATGAAGGTCGAGGCCCCCGAGCGGTTGAGGGCCGAGCCGAGCGCGATCGCGCCGCCGTACATGAGGAGCACGCCCCAGTTCACGTACTGCTCGATGTCGCGCCAGCTGAGGAGGTCCAGGACGAAGAGGAGCACCACCGCGCCGAGCGCGATGGTGGCGAGCCCGAACTCCTCGCCCCCGACGATCCAGGCGGCGAGGGTGCCGAGCATCACCAGGGCGATCGACTTCTCCTTGCCCGAGGGCCGTCCCAGGCGGAGCGCCTTCTCCGCGATGACGACGTCGGCGTCGCGCACGGAGGTGATGTCGATCGGGAAGAAGCGCACGATCACCTGCCAGCCCACCGCCAGCAGCACCGCCACCAGCGGCCAGGCGGCGAGCGTCCACTGGGCGAAGCTGTAGGTCTGGCCGTTGAAGTCGCGCAGCATGCCGAGCGCGAGCGGCGCCCGTCCGCCGCCGAGGAGGGTCGCGATGCCGCCGATCTGCGTGCCCCACGCCATGGCGAGGAAGAGGGCGCGCCCGTAGTTGCTCTGCTGGCGCGGCAGGCGGAGCACGCGCGCGATCTCGACCGTGATCGGGAAGGTCATGGCGGCGACCGCGTGCTCCGACATGAAGAACGCCATGAAGGCGTTCATCAGGAAGAGCGAGAGGAGGAGCGCGCGCGGCGTGTGGCCGAAGCGGCGCAGCACGGCGATCGCGATCCGGGTCGAGAGCCCGCACTTCATGAGCGAGGCGGCGAGGATGAAGGCGCCCAGGATGAAGAAGACCGCCTCGTTGCCGAAGAGCGCGTAGGTGTCCCGGGCGGGCAGCGCACCCGTGGTCGGCAGGAGCACCATGGCGAGCAGGCTCGTCACCATGAGCGGGATGACGTTCGTCACCCAGTAGACGAGGCAGAGGGCGAAGATGGCGAGCGCGCTCTGCCCGGCGGCCGAGAGACCGGCGGGCGGCGCCATGGCGCGTAGCGCGAGGAAGCCGAGGAGCCCCATCGCCAGCACGACCGGCCGGTAGGTGCGCTCGGCGAGGATGCGCCACAGCGGCCGGGTGTCGATGACGACGTCGGCCGGCGCGTGCTGCCGCTCTTGCGGGCGAGCCACTACAGGTGCGCGGCGTCGAACGACTCGCTCACCTTGCGCACGCGCAGGCGGCGGCGGAAGCGGGCGAGGCCGCGCGCCGCGAGCGCGCCCAGGCGCGAGCGGGTGAGCTGCTGGACGGTCACCGCGAGGCGGGCGCCGTCGCCGGCGAAGTGACGCGCCTCGAGGGGCGTGATGCCGAGCGCCAGGTCGCGCACCCAGCCCATGTTGATGCCGCGGCGCTTGACGGCGCGGTAGAGGTGCGCGAGCAGGGGCGCCACGTCGGCCGGCGCGGGCAGCGGGTGCTCGCCCCGCAGGAGGGCGGCCACCGGCACCACCCCCATCTCGACCAGCGCGTCGATGCCGGCGATCGTCGAGTCCGCGGGCTCGAGGCCGAGCACCAGGTCGCTCCACACCGTGCCGCTCGGGAACACCCTGGCGGCGTGCGCCAGGGACTCGAGGTAGCGCTCGCGCCCGATGTAGCGTGCGCGCCCGATGCAGTGGCGGTTCAACACGTCGGGGTCGAAGATCTCGAGGTTGTAGCTGAGCGCGTCGACCCCCATGGCGTAGGTCTCGTCGATCCAGTGGGTCGCGCGGGGCGGATGGACCTGGGTCGCGATCAGCGTGTCGAAGTGCCGGCGCACCGCCTCGATGTAGGGGGCGAGGAAGGCGATGCCGCCGTCCTCGCTCTCGAAGTGGCTGGTGTTGAAGTACACCAGCTCGCACGCGCCCTCGTCGAACGCGGCGCGCACGACCTCGAGGACGTCGGCCACCGGGACCGCGTCGCGCTCGGCGGAGACGCGCGCACCCTCGACACAGAAGCGGCACGGCGTGCCGCGCACGCTGAAGCCGCACGCGCTGCTCGGGTTCACGAGCAGGTGGCTGCCGCGCACGGTGGCGATCCGCGCCATGGGCGTGCCGCGGCTCGTGCGGCGCTCGTAGAAGCCGGGCCGCGGGATGGGCCGCACCTCGACGCGCGCGCTCTCGGCCCCGCCCGGATCGCGGCGCACGAGGAAGTGCCGGGCGCTGTCGGCGAAGAGGACGAATGGGGAGCGCTCGTCGATCGGGACGCCGACGCGGACGTCGTCGAGCAGGGCGAGCTCGAGGGGGCGCGCCGTGTCACCGGCGCCCAGGCGCGCCGCGCTCGCGTCGAGGCGCACCCCGCGCGCGGCGAGCTCGGGCTTCCAGTGCGCGGGGTGGGTCACGGGCGGCCGCCGCAGAAGGCGCAGCCGGCGGTGGACCTCACCTCGACCGCGCTCACGATGGCGCTCTCGAGCCCGAGGCTGACCAGGCGGCCGCGGGCCGGAGGCAGGAGCAGGACGCGAAGCGCCTCGTTCGCCGCCAGCGCACCGAGCCCGAGCAGCGCCGGCGCGGCGAGCGGCCCGCGGGCGGCGCGGCGCGTTTCCAGGCGCTCCGAGCCGAGGCAGGCGACGCACGGCCGCCCGACCAGCGTCAAGACGAAGATCATCGCTCCGCTGAGGGCGCCGAGCACGCACGGCCGCCCCGCCTGTGCCCGGCGGGCGAGCACGGCGCTCAACGCGGTGTCTGGCGTCAGGTCGACGACGACGCCGGCCGCAGGCGCTTCCTCGAGGCCCGCGTGGCGGCTCACCTGGCAGTCGGGCGACAGCTCGGACAGCGCGCCGGCGCTCGCCTGGAGGTGCAGCGCGCCCACACCCGCGCGGCCGAGGAAGGTGGCGGCCGCCTCCGCCGCCGGCCCGTCACCGGCCAGCACGACGCGCGCCGCGAGCAGCCGCTCCTGCCCGCCCCCGCCCACCTCGGGCAGCACGATCTGGCGGCTGTAGCGCTCGATCTGCGCCTCGGTCAGCATCACTCGATGACGTTCTTCTCGATCGGCTCGACGGTGACGCCCTGGGCGCGGAACCACTCGACGGCGGCGTCGATCTCCCCCTGCCGGCCGTCGAGCTCGAGGGCGATGATGCCGATCTCCTCGCTGACGCTCGCGCTGCGCACGTTGAACACCAGGTCGAACTTCCGGCTCATCTGGTAGATGAGCGGCTCCTTCACGAGCTTCTTCGGGTAGGTGAGGTAGAACTTCCCGCGCGCGACCGGCGCGGGCTCCGCCTTGGCGAGGCGTGGCGGCGGCCGCTTCATGGCGTCGTCCCTCCCAGCTTCTGCCAGCCGACCCACAGGTTGGTCGAGAGGTAGCGGTCGCCGAAGTCGGGGTAGAGGACGACCACCGTCCCCTCGCGGAGTGCGCGCGCCACCTCGAGCGCTGCCACGTGCGCCGCGCCGCTCGACTGCCCGAGCAGCAGGCCCTCCTCGCGGCCGAGGCGGTAGACCATGTTGTAGGCGTCCTCGGTGTCGATCCCGAGCTTCCGGTCGAGCGCCTCCTCGTGATAGATGCCGGGTACGATCGAGGACGCCATGTGTTTGAGCCCCTCGATGCCGTGGAAGGCGTCGGCGGGCTCGGCGGCGATCACCTGGACGCTCCGGTTCTGCTCCTTCAAATGGCGCCCCGTCCCCATGATCGTCCCGCCGGTGCCGATGGTGGCGACGAAGTGCGTGATGGCGCCGGCGGTCTGGCGCCAGATCTCGGGGCCCGTGGTCTCGTAGTGGGCGAGCGAGTTCGCCTCGTTGTTGTACTGGTCGGGCTTGAAGTAGCGGTCGGGGTTCTCGGCCAGTATCTGACGGCAGAGGCGGATCGCCCCGTCGGAGCCCTCGAGCGGGTCCGAGAAGATCGCCTTGGCGCCGAAGGCGGCCACCACCTGCTTGCGCTCCTTGCTCACGTTGCCCGGCATCACCAGCTCGACCGGGTAGCCGAGCGCGGCGCCCACCATGGCGAGCGCGATGCCGGTGTTGCCCGAGGTGGAGTCGAGGATCGTCTTCCCGGGCACGAGCCGCCCGCGCGCGAGCCCGTCCTCGATCATCTTGAGGGCGGGGCGGTCCTTCACCGAGCCGCCGGGGTTGAAGCCCTCGAGCTTGCCGAGGATGCGCACCCCCGGCGCCACGCCGTCCCGCGCGCGCCGGATCTCGACCAGCGGCGTGTTGCCGACCAGCTGGAGCGCGGAGGGCACGGCGAGCGGCCCCGCGGCGGGCGAGGTCGGACGGGCAAGGACGGCGCGCGCGGAGAGCACAGGAGGGCCGCGGCTAGCGGCCTCCGGCGATCGCCGGGACGATCGACAGCTCGTCCCCCGCCTTGAGGGGCGTGTCGAGGTGCGCGAGGAAGCGGATGTCCTCGCCGTTGACGAAGATGTTCACGAAGCGCCGCACCTGTCCCGACTCGTCACAGATGCGCTCCTTCAGCCCCGGGTAGCGCCGCTCGAGATCGTCCACGAGCGCGGCCACCGTCGCCCCCTGCGCCTCGATCCCCCCGGCGCCCCCCGTGTACTTGCGGAGCGGCGTTGGTACCTTGACCTGGACCATGATGACGGTTCCTCCTTCCCGTTGCTAGTCAGACGGCGCTCGCCGCGCGGGCGGCGTTCAGGCGAGCGTGCAGCTCGTCGAAGTCGGCGAGGCGGGCCGGGATGCGGAACGGCTGCTCGACCGTGTCGAGCACCGCCTCGAGCGTCTTGTAGCCGTTGCCCGTGATGCTCACGACGATCGACTCATCACGGGGGATCCTCCCCTGTTCGATCAGCTTCTTGGTGACCGCGACCGTCGTGCCGCCCGCGGGCTCGGTGAAGATCCCCTCGGTGCGGGCGAGGAGCCGGATGCCGGCCACGATCTCCTCGTCGGTCACCGCTTCGCCCCAGCCGCCCGACTCGCGCACGGCCTTGAGCACGTAGAAGCCGTCGGCCGGGTTGCCGATGGCGATGGACTTGGCGATCGTCTGCGGCTTCACGGGGGCGATGAGCTCCGCGCCCTTGTGGAGCGCGTGCACGACGGGGGCGCAGCCCGCCGCCTGCGCCGTGTAGATCTTGAAATCGCCCTCGACCAGGCCGAGGTCGCGCAGCTCGCGGAACGCCTTGGCGACCTTGGGCAGGATCGTGCCGCCCGCGGTCGGGACCACGATGTGCCTCGGGAGCCGCCAGCCGAGCTGCTCCGCGATCTCGAAGCCGTAGGTCTTGGCGCCCTCCGTGTAGTACGGACGCACGTTGATGTTGACGAAGGCCCAGCCGTACTTGTCCGCCACCTCGCTGCACAGCCGGTTCACGTCGTCGTAGGTGCCGCGCACGGCGATGGTGCGCGGGCCGTAGATGGTGGACCCGATCACCTTGCCCTGCTCGAGGTCGTCGGGGATGAAGATGTAGCAGGCGAGGGCGGCGCGCGCCGCGTGCGCCGAGACGGAGTTGGCGAGGTTGCCGGTCGAGGCGCACGACACGGTCTCGAAGCCGAACTCGATCGCCTTCGAGATCGCGACCGAGACGACTCGGTCCTTGTAGGAGAAGGTCGGGTGGTTGACCGAGTCGTCCTTGACCCAGAGCTCCTTCACGCCGAGCACGGCGGCCAGCCGGTCCGCGCGCACCAGCGGCGTCATGCCCGAGTGGAGCCCGACGCGCGGCTCGCCCTCGATCGGCAGGAGCTCGCGGTAGCGCCAGAGGTTGCGCGGGCGGGCGGCGATCTTCTCGCGGGTCAGCGCGCGGCGGATGGCGGCGTAGTCGTACTGGACCTCGAACGGGCCGAAGCACGTCTCGCACACGTGCAACGGCGCGATCGGCGTCTCGGCGCCGCACTCGCGGCAGCGGAGACCCTTCACGTAGCTCATGGGGCGTGACTCCTTTCGGCGGCGCGGGGCACGCACGCCGGGCAGCGCGGACTCGGAGCGACCGGCACGGTGCGCCAGCTCCCCGCCTGCGTGTCGATGGCGAGGAGCGCGTTCGCCCAGGCGGGGGGCTCGCCGGCGAGGAGGCGGATCGCCTCGGCCGCCTCGAGCGCGCCCGCGAGCGCGGCGACCGGCCCGAGCACGCCGGCCTCCTGGCAGGACGGCACATCGCCCGCCGGCGGCGCCTCCTCGAAGACGCAGCGGTAGCACGCGCTTCGTCCCGGCAGCACGGTCAGGAGCTGCGCGCGGAAGCCGAGCACGCCCGCGTGGACGAGCGGCACGCCCGCCGCCACCGCGGCGTCGTTCACGACGAACTTGGCGGCGATGGTGTCCGTGCCGTCGAGGACGACGTCGAAGCCGCGCAGCAGATGGGCGTCCGCCGGGCCGAAGCGCGCGCGCCACGTCTCGACGCGGAGCGCCGGCGCGAGCGCGCCGAGCCGCTCGGCCGCGACCTCGACCTTCGCCCGGCCGACGTCCGCGCTCGTGTAGAGCGGCTGGCGGTGGAGGTTCGAGACCTCGACCGTGTCGGGATCGATGAGCCCGACCGTCCCCACGCCCGCGGCGGCGAGCGCCGTCGCGGCGGGCGCACCGAGGCCGCCGACGCCGATCACGAGGACGCGCCCGCGGGAAATCCTTTCTTCGCTCGTCGTCGACATGCGCAATAAAAAAGCCCCTCTCCAGCAGGAAGAGGGGCTCACCAGCGTGCGAACCTTATCTTTCGCCGCCCGCGCGGGCAGCGTCGGAATTAGCACCAGCGTCCGTTTCAGGACCGGTTGCTGTGGCGTCGCCGGGCCGGGCCCTCAGCCACTCTGGATAAGGCAATGTTTTGTCGTTTCTCTCGGAGCGGAGCTAACCCGAAAGGCGCGCTTGTGTCAATGCGCGCTACGGCGTGGGCGGGGTGGCGCCGGTGATGTCGGGGTAGGCCGAGACCGTGTTCGGGAGCTTCTGGCGGTCGGCCTCGGTGCGCATGTGCACGATGTGGGCGATCAGGAGGTTCATGGGGTCGTCGCCGTCGAGCGAGACGGCGGCGCCGAGGCGCTCCCTGGCCTCGCGCCCGAGCGGGCCGTCGGGGTGGTGGCGCGCCAGGGTGGCGAGCGCGAGGGTCGCGCCCTCGGCCTCGTTGCGGGCCGCGTACACCTGGGCGAAGGCGTACAGGCACTGGGCGGCGGCGTCGGTCTCCGGGTAGTCGGTGAGGAGCCCCTGGAGCCGCGCCTCGGCGGCCTTCAGGTTGCCGATCTTCAAGTAGTAGGCCGCGACGTCCGCCTCGTGCTTGGCGAGCGCCTCGCGGCACTCGCGCACCCGGAGCCGCGCCTTCTCCGCCCACGGGCTCAGCGGGAAGCGGTCGGTCAGGTTGCGGAAGTAGGTGAGCGCGTTGGCATGCGACTGCTGGTCGCGATCGCTGGTGCTCGCCTGGGCGAGGTACGCCATGCCGAGGTGGTACTCGACCGCGGCCAGCTCCGTGCTGGTCGGGTGCATGCGCTCGAAGTCGCCGAAGGCAGCGATCGCCTCGGCCCAGCGCTGTGCCTTGTAGTACGAGAGCGCGATCTTCAGCTCCGCCTCCTCGGCGTGCTGGTCGAAGGGGTGCTGGTCGAGGAGCTTCTTGTAGCGGTCGACGGCGAGCTCGTACGCCTCGATGTTGAAAGCGTCCTCCGCCTCGCCCCAGAGTTTCTCGGGCGGGATGACCGGTTTCTTGCCGGCGCACCCGAGCGCGACGAGCGCGACGGCGAGCGCGCCGATCAGGCGGCGCGGCATGGTGGCGGGACGCTACTGGAAGCGTTTCCCGCAGTCAATTCAACGCGAGGCTGCCGGCACCACCATGTGCTGGCGCAGCCGCTCTGCGGTCGCGCGGTCGACCAGCGTCTCGACCAGGGTGAGCGCGAACTCCATCGCCGTCCCCGCGCCGCGGCTCGTGATGACGGGCCCGTCGGCGACCACCGCATCCTCCCGGTAGGCCGCCCCCGCGAGCTCCCGAGCGACCGAGGGGTGGCTGGTCAGCGCGCGCCCCGCGGTCACACCGGCCGCGGCGAGCACGGTCGGGGCGGCGCAGATCGCGGTCGTGTAGCGCCCGCGCTCGGCGAGGTCGCGCACGATCCGTCGCACCTCCGGGTGCGCACGCAGGTGGAGGGTGCCCGGCATGCCCCCGGGCAGCGCGACCAGGTCGTAGGCGCCCGCGTCGATGCCGGCGAGCGTCCGGTCGGGCGCGACGGTGATGCCGTGCGAGCCGGTGATCGGTCCCGGCTCCGTCCCGGCGACGTCGACCGTGACGCCCGCGCGGCGGAGCACGTCGACGATGGTGATCGCCTCGATCTCCTCGAAGCCGGGCGCGAGCGGGACGAGCGCCCGCTTCACAGGCTCTCCTCGCGCGGGTTGGAGCGCCGCCTGAGGTAGACGAGCGCCAGCAGGTTGTAGACGCCGTGCGCGGCGGCGGGTGCCGCCAGGCTCCCGGTCAGCGCGAAGAGCGCGCCCAGCCCGGCGCCCACGCCGGCGGCCCACAGCACGTAGGCGATGCCGAGCGGGTGGAGGAGCCCAAAGGCCGCGCTCGCCGCGACGATCCCCAGCTCGCGCTGGAGGACGCCCCGGAAGAACACCTCCTCCGAGATCGCCGAGCCGAGGGCCAGGACCAGCACCTCGCGCGCGCCGAGGCTCGGCCCGAGGTCCGTCTCGAGCGAGTCCCAGGCGCGGCGCAGCCCGCGCAGCAGGAGCATGCGATGCGCCCAGGGCGCGGTGACGAGCGGCAGGCTCGCGGTGAGGGCGAGCCCGCACGTGGCACCGACGGCGAGCGCGCCGAGCGACGGCTGGAGGGCGGCGGCGAGGTGCAGGCCGCGGAGTGCGCTCCACAGGGCCGCGAGGCCGAGCAGCACCCCGCTCGCGACGAGCTCGACGCGCACCAGGTATCGTCTCTGTGAGGTGCGCAAGCTTGACCTGCCTCCGGGGCGAGTATAACGCAGCCGCGGTCGCCGTGAAGTGGAAAAAATGCGGGAGCTCTTCGCCATGTGGAGCAACACCCGGATGGTCGTCCTGACCGCCATCTCGGCGGCGCTCTACGCGGCCATCCTGATCCCGTTCAAGGTGGTGGCCCTCATCCCCGGCATCACGGAGTTCCGGCCGGCGAACGCGGTCCCGGTCGTCTGCTCCTTCCTCTTCGGTCCGGCGGCTGCCTGGGGCTCGGCCTTCGGCAACCTGATCGGCGACTTCTTCGGCGGGCTCGGGCCGGGCGACCTCTTCGGCTTCTGGGCGAACTTCCTCTATGGCCTCGTGCCCTACCTCGTGTGGGAGGCGATGACCGACGCCGAGCCGGTGCCGCGCAGCGTCGGGAGCTGGGTCGGGCTCCTCCTCGTGATCGCCCTCGCCGCCACCCTCTGCGCCACGGTCGTGGGCTGGGGGCTCCAGGCGCTCGGCTTCCATCCCTTCACGGTGCTCGGGACGCTCGTGCTCGTGAACAACCTGGGGGTCGCGCTCGTCCTCGCGCCCTTCCTGCTCGCCGTCCTCTACCCGCGCATCCGCCGCGCCCGGCTCCTCTACCGCGACCTGCTCGGGCCGCGAGCGGCGCTGCCCCACTGGCGCGTGGCCCTCGGCGTGACGCTCGTGGTGGCCGGCACGGCCGCCGCCTTCGCGGCGGGCGAGCTGATCGCGAGCGGACGGTGGCTCGCGCCCTGGGCGCCGTACCGGACCGCCACCGGCGCGTTCGAGGTGGGCCTCGGGCTCGTCCCGTTGCTCGGGCTGGCGGTCGCGGGCCTGGCGCTCTTGTGAGCGACGCCGCGGTCGCGGTGCGCGGGCTCGGCTGCGCCTACCCGGGCACCGCGCGGCCGGCGCTCGCCGGCCTCGATCTCGAGCTCCCGCCCGGCGCGCTCGCCGTCGTCATGGGCGCCAGCGGCGCCGGCAAGTCCACGCTGGCGCGGTGTCTCACGCGCCTCGTGCCGTGCTTCGTGCCCGCCGAGGTGACCGGCGACGTCCGCCTCCTGGGCGAGCCCATCCACGGGCGGCGCGTCGGCGAGCTCGCCGGCACGATCGGCATGGTGTTCCAGGACTTCGAGGCGCAGCTCTTCTCGACCGACGTGACCCAGGAGGTCGTGTTCGGGCTCGAGCACACCGCCGTCCCGCCGGCCGAGATGCCGGAGCGCGTCGCGCGTGCGCTCGCGACCGTCGGGCTCGCGGGCTTCGAGGGACGTGACCCGACGACGCTCTCGGGCGGCGAGAAGCAGCGCCTTGCGATCGCCGGGCTGCTGGCGCTCCGCCCACCGGTCATGGTGCTCGACGAGCCGACGACCGACCTGGACCCCGTCGGCCGCGCCGAGGTCCTGCGCACGCTGGCGGGCCTCCGGGGCGACGGGTTGACGCTCGTCGTGATCGAGCACGACACCGCGGCGGCCGCGGGCGCCGACCTGCTCCTCGTCCTGAGCGAGGGCCGGGTGGTCGGGCGCGGGGCGCCGCGCGAGCTGCTCGCCGACGTGGAGGCGTGCGCCGCAGCCGGCATCCGGGCGCCGGACACCTGCTGCGTGCTCGCGGCGCTCGGGCTTCCCGCCCCGCCGCTCGACGTGGAGACGGCGGCGGAGCGCCTGCGTGCGGCGGGCGCCACCCCGAAGCCGCCACGCTTCCTCCCGCCGCCCCGGCCCCTGCGCCCGCCGCTGATCGACGTGTGCGGGCTCGGGCATCGCTACCCGGGAGGGCACGCGGCGCTCGCCGAGGTGAGCCTCGCCATCCGGCCGGGCGAGTTCCTGGCGCTCGTCGGCCGCAACGGCTCGGGCAAGACGACGCTGGCGAAGCACCTGAACGGCCTCCTCGTGCCCAGCGAGGGCGCCGTGCGGCTCGAGGGCCACGACGTGCGCGGCCTCGCCCTCGAGGAGCTCGCCCAGCGTGTGGGCTACGTCTTCCAGGACCCCGACCACCAGCTCTTCGCGGCCACGGTCGAGGAGGAGGTCGCCTTCGGGCCGCGTAACCTGGGGCTCGACCCGGCCGAGGTGGAGGTGCGGGTCGCCGAGGCCCTCGCTGCCGTCGGCCTCGACGAGCGCGACGCCGACCCCTTCCTGCTCGACAAGGGCGTGCGGCAGCGGCTCGCGGTGGCCGCCGTCCTGGCGCTGCGCCCCGACGTCCTCGTCCTCGACGAGCCGACGACGGGCCTCGACTTCGTCGAGCAGCAGAAGATGATGGCGCTCCTCCGCGCGCGCCACGCCGCCGGGCAGACGATCGTCATCATCACGCACACGCCCTGGGTGATCGCCGAGTACGCCGAGCGCGTCGTGCTGCTCGCGGGCGGGCGGCTGCGCTACGACGGGCCGCCGCGGCAGTTCTTCGCCGACGACGAGCTGCTCGCCGCGGCCGCGTTTCGCGCCCCCGACGTGACCCGGCTCGGGCGGCTCCTCGGCTGTACCCCGCTCTCGGTCGCGGAGCTGGTGTCGTGGATGCCGGGGAGACAGGCGCCGTGCCCCTGACCCTCTACGTGCCGGCGGCGAGCCGGCTCCATCGCCTGCACCCGGTGACCAAGGTGGCCGGGCTCGCCGCGTTCATCGTGGCCGCCTTCGTCGTCGATCGCCCGCTCGCCCTGGCCCCCCTCGCGGCGGCCATCGCGGCGCTGCTCGTGCCGGCGGGCGGGTTCCCCAACGTCCGGCGGCTGCGCGTGATGTTCGTCCTGGTGTTCGTCTCCTCGCTCGTGGTGTGGACGCTCTTCTACGGCGGCCGCTTCGGGGCGACCCGGGCGGGCTTCCTCTACGGGCTCTCGACCGCGATCCGTCTCGACACCTTCCTCGCCGCGGGCATCCTCTTCCTCACCACCACGCGCGTCGAGGAGGTGGCCTACGCGCTCGGTCGCCTGGGCCTACCGTACATCGTCGGCTTCACGCTGACGCTCGCCTTCCGGCTGGTGCCGGTCTTCTTCGACGCCGCGCTCGCCGTCGTGCAGGCGCAGCGCTGCCGCGGGCTCGAGCTCGGCCGGGGCGGGATCGTCGCCCGGCTCCGGCGCTTCGTGCCGATCCTGGTGCCGGTCCTGATCGGCGCGCTGCGCCGCGCCGATCGCATGGCGATGGCGCTCGAGCTGCGCGGCTTCAACTCGGGACGCCCGCGCACGACGTACCTGCGGGCGCGGGCCGGCCCGGCGGACGCGCTGGCCGGGGCCGTGCTGGCGGTGACGACGGTTGCGTACGTCGCGCTGTGGACGTCGGGCGTGGGGCTGCTCGCGCGCTAGTGTGAGAGGGCTGACGCCCGACGACGCCCACGCCCACGCCTGGACGACACCTACGCCTGCTAGTCGCGCAGCGCCGGCATGACATCCTTCGCGAAGGCGCGCAGCATGGCCATGTCGTAGGGCGCGGGCAGCGAGACCACGAAGTGCCGGACGCCCACGGCCGCCAGCGCCCGGACGCGGCCCTGCACCTCCTTCGCCGGCCGGCCCGCGATCTCTTTCGGGTGCAGCGTCGTCTGTTTCTCGACCTCGGCCGGGTTCCGGCCGACCTTCTGGCAGAGGGCGTCGAAGCGGGCGATGGTCTCGTTTGCCTGCGCGGGGTCGTCGGGTGCGAAGAAGTTCCAGATGTCCGCATGTCGAGCGACCAGTGGCAGGACGACCTTCGGACCCATCCCGCCGATCAGGATCGGCGGATGCGGGCGCTGCACCGGCTTGGGGTCAAATGGAGCGTCCTTCAGTTGGTAGTACTTGCCCGTGAACGTCGCCCTGTCCTGGGTGAAGAGCGCCTTCACCACCTGCACCGACTCGACCAGGCGGCGGGCTCGCTCGCCCTTGCTGTAAAACGGGATGCCGTAGGCGGTGTGCTCGGCCGCGAACCAGGCGGCGCCCATACCCAGGATCAAGCGTCCGTGGCTCACCTGATCGACGGTGGCCGCCATCTTGGCGAGCACCGCCGGGTACCGATAGGTGTTGCCGGTCACGAGCACGCCAACCTTCACGTGCTTCGTCTGCGCGGCGAGGGCGGAGAGGAGCGTCCAGCCCTCCAGGCAGGGACCGGGCTTCCCGTCGATGGGCATGAAATGATCGAACGTGAACGCCGAGTCGAAGCCGAGCTCGTCGCACGTCTGCCAGCAACGCAGGATGTCGTCGTACGTCGTTTGTTCGGGCCTCGGCTGCACGCCGAAGCGTATCCGCGCCGCGCCGGGAGCCGCCGCACGCACCTGCTCGGCGCCGCCGCCGCGCACCCGAAGCATGCTCGCAGCTGCCACCGCGCCCACGCCCTTGATGAAGCCGCGACGCGATACCGGCATCCCGACCATCGCACCCTCCCGTGTCATGGGCCACGATGCGCGCGCGTGTTCCCGTTGACAAGCCATCCCACCTAGAAGGCGACCTTGACTCCCCCGCACCCGGCGCTAGCATGGCGCCCCTTGAGCGCTGCGAACGGCACACGCCGCCGCGTGGTGGTGACGGGGCTCGGCCTCGTGACCCCGCTCGGCACCGGCACCGAGCCGAACTGGGAGAGCCTGGTCGCGGGCCGCTCCGGGATCGGCAAGATCACCCGCTTCGACGCTTCGCCCCTCCCGGCCCGGATCGCCGGCGAGGTGCGCGACTTCGAGCCCGAGCGCTTCATCGAGCGCAGGGACTTGAAGAAGATGGACATCTTCATCCAGTACGCCGTCGGCGCCGCCGAGTTGGCCGTGCAGGACGCGAGCCTGCCGCTACCGCTCGCCGCGCCCGAGCGGACGGGCGTCATCGTGGGCGTCGGGATCGGCGGCATCGCGAGCGTCGAGGAGGCCTATCTCAACCTGACCGCGCAGGCCGGGCGCCGCATCTCGCCCTTCCTGATCCCGCGCATCATCCCGAACATGGCCTCGGGGCAGATCGCCATGCGCTACGGCGCGCGCGGTCCGAACTACGCCACCACCAGCGCCTGCGCCTCGGGCGCGCACGCGATCGGCGAGGCGCTGGTGCTGATCCGCGACGGCCGCCAGGACGTCATGCTCGCGGGCGGCGCGGAGGCGCCCATCTGCGTCCTCGGTGTGGGCGGCTTCAGCGCCATGCGCGCGCTCGCCACCAACTTCAACGACGAACCCGAGCGCGCGAGCCGTCCCTTCGATGCCCGGCGCGACGGCTTCGTGATCGCGGAGGGCGCGGGCGTCCTCGTCCTCGAGGAGGTCGAGCATGCGCGCCGGCGGGGGGCGCGCGTCTACGCCGAGCTCATCGGCTACGGCGCCACCTGCGATGCGTATCACATGACGCAGCCCGCGCCCGAGGGCGTGGGCGCGGCCGAGTGCATGGGCCGCTGCCTCGACGACGCCGGCATCGAGCCCGGCGCGATCGGCTACATCAACGCCCACGGCACCGGCACGCCCTTCAACGACGAGGCGGAGACGCTGGCCGTGAAGCGCGTGTTCGGGCCGCACGCGGCGCGCCTCGCGATCAGCTCGACCAAGTCGATGACCGGCCATCTCCTCGGCGCGGCGGGCACGGTCGAGGCGGCCTACACCGTGCTCACGCTCGCCCGCGGCGTTCTGCCGCCGACCATCAACCTGGAGGAGCCGGACAAGGCCTGCGACCTGGACTATGTCGCGCGCGAGGCCCGGCCGGCTCGCGTCGACACTGCGCTCTCCAACTCCTTCGGGTTCGGCGGCACCAACGCCGTGCTCGCCTTCCGGCGCGTCGACTCGTAGCCCATGCCGGCCTCGCTCCTCGAGCGCCGGCTGCACTTCGTCGTCGGCAAGGGCGGGGTGGGGAAGACGACCGTTGCGGCGGCCCTCGCGCTCACGCTCGCGCGCCGGGGGCGGCGCACGCTGGGGGTCGAGATGGAGCCGGGGGGGCGGCTCGCGGGTCTGCTCGGCCCGGAGGTGCGCGCCGGCCTGCACGTGCTCCACGTCGACGGGCGGGCCGCGCTCGAGGAGTACCTGAACCTCGTCATCCCGGTGAAGCGCCTGCTCGCCACCGTCTTGCAGAGCAAGATATACCAGTACTTCGTCGCCGCCGCGCCCGGGTTGAAGGAGCTGATGACGGTCGGGAAGATCTGGTACGAGGCGACGCGCACGGAGGGCGGGCGGCCGGCGTGGGACGCGATCGTGGTGGATGCGCCGGCGACCGGCCACAGCCTCCAGTACCTCCGCATGCCGCAGGCGGCGCGCGAGACCTTCGGCGCCGGCCTGGTGCAGCGCGAGGCGACGAAGATCACCAACCTCCTGCGCGACCCGCGCGCGACCGCGGTGCACCTGGTGACGCTCGCCGAGGAGATGCCGGTCATCGAAACGCTCGAGATGCGCGCGCAGCTCACGGGCGCGCTCGGCCTCCCGCTCGGCCACGTGATCGTGAACCGCCTGCACCGCCGGCGCTTCGATCCGGCCTCCGTCGAGCGCCTGCACGCCGCCGCCCGGATGGAGCCGAGCGCCGAACGCGCGCTTCTTCACTGCGTTGCCGAGCGGGCCGCCGAGGAGAGCGGCTGGTCCGACATCAACGCCGCCAACCTGGCCCGCCTGCACGCCGGCATCGGCGACGCGCCGCTCATCGAGCTGCCCTTCCTGTTCGTCGAGGAGTTCGGGTGCGCGGAGCTGGAGCAGACGGCGCGCCTGCTGGAGGCCGGGATGGCGGGACGCGCGGAGCCCGCCGCGCGCCGGCGCTCGAGGTCGTCGTGACGCTGCGCGAGCTGGTCGAGCGGCACCAGATCGTCATCTCGGCCGGGAGCGGCGGGGTGGGGAAGACGACCGTCGCCGCCTCCATCGCGCTCTGGGGCGCGCTCGCGGGACGCCGGGCGGTGGTGATCACGATCGACCCCGCGCGCCGGCTCGCGAGCTCGCTCGGCGTCGAGACGCTCGGCCACGACGCGCGCGAGATCCCCGCCACCTACTTCACCGCGCAGGGGCTCGGGGCGCCGCGCGGGAGCCTCGCCGCGATGATGCTCGACCAGAAGGGCGCGTGGGACGCGCTCGTCGAGCGCCACGCGCCGGCGGAGGCGCGCGCCCGCATCCTCGCCAACCCCTTCTATCAGCACCTCTCGCAGACCTTCGCCGGCTCGCAGGAGTACATGGCGATCGAGCAGCTCTGCGTGCTGGCCGAGAACGGCGCCTACGATCTCATCGTGGTCGACACACCGCCCACGCGCCACGCGCTCGACTTCCTGGAGGCGCCAACGCGGATCGGCGACTTCCTCGACCGCAAGGTCGTCAGGTGGTTCGTGCGCCCGTACTTCTCGGCCGGCTGGTCGGCGCTCCGCGCCATGAACCGGACGGCCGGCTTCCTCCTCCGCCGCCTCGAGCAGGCGACCGGCATGTCGGCGCTGGCGGAGATCTCCGATTTCTTCACCAGCATGAGCGGCCTCTTCGAGAATTTTCAGCCGCGTGTCGAGCGCGCCTACAAGGTGCTGCGCGGCGCGGAGACCGCTTTCGTGCTGGTGACGGGCCCCGAGGAGCAGGTCCTCGGCGACGCCGAGTACCTGTCGACGAAGATGGCCGAGCTGCACATGCCCCTCAAGGGCGTCGTCTTCAACCGGGTCCACCGCGAGTACCGGCCCGCGGGTCGCGGCGCGCGCCGCGGCGAGCTCGGGCCCGAGGACGCGGAACAGGTGGCGCGCGCCGTCGCGAGGGCGCTCGGTGGCGCGACCGGCGAGGCGGCCGAGCTGGCGGCGAACTTCGTCGACTACCAGGCGCTGGCGCGCGGCGAGTCGCTCCGCCTGGAGATGTTCCGTGCCGGCCTCCCGCGCGCCGTGCCGGTGGTGCAGGTGCCGAACTTCGCGCGGGACGTGCACGATCTGGCGAGCTTGGCGGAGATGCATGCGCATCTGTTCGGGGGGAAAGCGACGGTGGGATGAAACCGTGGCCGCCGCGTCACGCACCCGCGTCCGGCGTGACCCGTCCACCCCGGTGCCGCCGGTAGATCCCGTCCCGCCAGGCCCGCAGCGGTGCGACCGCAGGGTCTTCCTCGGGCAGCACCCCGAACATCGCGCGCATGCTCTCCTCGAGCGCGAAGAGCTCGTCGGGCGGGATGCCGATCACGCCCGCCACCATGCACGCCACGGTCAGGTCCGCGCGCGTGAACCCCTCGCCCACGAGGTACGGCGACGAGGCGACCGCGCGCGCGAGATCGGCGATGAGCGCGCTGAGGAGCCGCTCCGTGCGGGCCTCCTCCGCCTCCGACCACCCGTACTTGGCCGCGAAGTGGTCTGCGAAGGGCTGCATGCCGCGCGCCTTCCAGCGCCCGATCATGACCAGCCGGGCTGCGGGCGCCAGGGTCTCCGTCGCCGCGACCTCCCACGCGCGCACCTGCGCGCGCAGCCGCGGGTCCTCGGGCACGAGCGCGGGCGACGGGTGGTGTGTCTCCAGCCACTCGAGCGCGGCGTCGGAGTCGCCGATCACCTCGCCGTCGGCGAGCAGCACCGGCACGGTCGAGAGCCCCGTGGCACGGCGCAGCTCCTCCTCGCCCGCGAGCGGCTGGTACGCCCGCCGCGCGTACGGCACCCGCTTCCACTCGAGGGCCCAGCGCAGGCGCTCCGACCACGGCGAGGGATAGAGCTCGATCAGCGTGAGCCTGGCCATGCGCGCGACCATGGAACGCGCGCACGGCTGGGTCAAGAAGCCTGCTCCACCTCTGCCTCGAACGTCCCCCAGCGCTTGCACTCCTCGCAGTAGCCGCTCCATGTCGCCGCCTCGCGCCGGCAGGCGGCGCAGCGGAACGGCGCCACCAGGCCCAGGTCGGCGCCGAAGGCGCGCGCGTAGGTCTCGGCCGCGAGGCTCGAGTTGCCCCGCTGCCGGTGCGCCTCGGCCCAGAGGACGTGCACGAGGCGATGGCCCGCGGCGGCGGCGGGGAGCGTGTTCAGCGCCGCTTCGGCCTCATCGAGCCTGCCCTGCGCAATCAGATGGCGCGCGAAGAGGAGCGCGACGGCCGCGCTCTCCGGATGGCGCCGCCCGAGGCGCCGGTAGAGCCGCGTCGTACGCTCGGGCTTCCCCTCGCTCGTGTTCAGACGCTCGAGGCGCTCGAGCAGGACCACCGCCGCCCGCCGCCGCGCGCCGCGCTCCCACACCCGTCGCGCCGTGAAGCGGCGGCCCGCGCGCTCGAAGAGGTCGCCGGCGCTTACCGACGCGGGCACGAAGCCCGGATCCTCGCGCGCGATGGCGAGGCAGAGCCGTGCCGCCCGCCGCGGCTCGGGCTCGGCCAGCGCCGCCTGGTAGCGGAGCCCGCGCAGCACCTGCTCCTCGCGCGCGAGCGTGGCCGGGTCGCGGACGCGGAGCAGGATCTCGCCCTGCACGGCGAGGGCCTCGGACCAGCGGCCTGCGGCCGTGTGGACGTCGCGCAGCCGGCGTGCGAGGCGCGGGCTCTCGGGATGGGCGGCCCGCGTGCGCTCGAGCGCGTCGGCTGCCGCGCCGAGGTCGCCCATGCGCTCGGCCGCCTCTGCGAGGAGCGCGAGCAGCCGCGGCTCCGGCCCGGCCTGCTGGAGCCCTTCTTCGAGGAGCCTCCGCGCGCCGGCGGGGTCGTCGTCGTAGAGATGGGCCTCGGCCAGGAGTGCCAGGCGGCTTGCGTCGCTCGGGACGGCGCCGCCCTCGGCGCGCAGGAGCTCGCCGCGCGCCGTCCGGTAGTCGCCCGCCCACACCAGGTGCTGCGCGCGCGCCACCACGGCCGCGCGCCGCGCCTCGCGCCGCGCCCGCTGCGCCGTGCGCCACCGCCGCCAGCCGCGCGCACCGGCGCGCACGCCGGCGAACGAGCCGACGAGCGCGCCACCAGCCGCAAAGGCGCCCAGGAGTGCCGCCGCGAGCGGCAGGTTCGCCGTGCGCGCGGGCGTGAGATGGAGCTCGACCCCGTCGGGATTCAGGAAGGCGAAGTAGCCGGCGCCGAGGACCACCACCGCGCCGACCAGCGCCCAGAGCCAGCGCGTCATGAACGGCGCGCCGTCAGCGCCCTTCGGTGCCGGTCTTCTGGCTGCGCGCCTGGCTCTGGAAGGGCTCGGGCAACTCGACGCGCGGCGCACGCATCCACAAGCGCTCGAGGTCGTAGAATCTCCGCACCGGCACGTAGAAGACGTGGACCACGACGTCGCCGTAATCCATCAGCACCCACTGCGCGTGCGGCAGCCCCTCGACCGACAGCGGGCGCTCGCCGAGGCTGCCCAGGTGCTCCTCGACCGCCTGCGCGATCGCCTGCACCTGGGTGTCCGAACGGCCGCTGCAGATGACGAAGTAGTCCGCGATCGACGTGAGCCGGCCGGTCTCGAGCACCACGAGGTCGTAGGCCTTGTGGTCGAGAGCGGCGCGGGTGCACTCGAGCGCCTGCTCCCAGCCGCCGAGACGGGTCAACGCCGGGCGTCCTCCTCGCGGTAGAGCCGGTGCTCGGCGATGTACGCCTCGACCAGCGGCGGCACCAGGAAGCGGATCGAGCGGCCGGCGGCGACGTTGGCGCGGATCCTGGCCGCCGAGATGTCGAGGGCCGTGATGTGCTGAAGCCTCAGCACGCGCCCCGACTGGTGGTGGAAAACCCCACTGCCCGAGTCGTACCAGAAGGCCTCCCGAGCCGCAAGAGGAATTTCATCCGCGGTGAGGCGGGCCGGCGCGGGCGGGCGCGTCACGACGATGACGTCGGCGAGCGCGAACAGCGCCGCGTGCTCCTTCCAGAGGTGGAAGTCGCGAAACGCATCGAGGCCGAGTGCGAAGACGAGCCGCGACGGTGCGCCCACCTGGGCGCGCACCGCGCGCAGCGTGTCGACCGAGTACGACGGGCCGGGCCGATCGAGCTCGAGGCGCGAAACGCGGAAGCCGGGCACGCCGGCCACGGCGAGCTCGACCATGCGGAGCCGATCGGCCGCCCCGGCGAGCGCCTCGCCCTCCTTGTGGGGGGGGAGCGCGGCGGGGACGAGCCACATCTCGTCCAGGCGCTCCGCCTCGCGCACCTCCTCCGCGGCGCGCAGGTGCCCGAGATGGATCGGGTCGAACGTCCCGCCGAAGATGCCGATGCCGCTCACGCGCGGATCTGGCCGCTGCCCTGCACCTGGTACTTGTAGGTGGTGAGCTCGCGCAGGCCCATCGGCCCGCGCGCGTGCAGGCGGTTCGTGCTGATGCCGACCTCGGCCCCGAAGCCGAACTCGTAGCCGTCGGTGAAGCGGGTGGAGGCGTTCACGAACACCGCCGCGGCGTCGACCTCGGCGAGGAAGCGGCGCGCGACGCGGTAGTCCTCGGTGACGATCGCCTCGGCGAGGCCCGTCGAGTGGCGCGCGATGAAGGCGAGGGCGGCGTCGAGCGAGGGCACGAGCGCGACGCTCAGGATCAGGTCCAGGTACTCGGTGTCCCAGTCGGCGTCGGTGGCGGGTTTCAGGTCGGCGACGATGGCGCGGCTCGCCGCGTCGCCGCGGAGCTCGCAGCTGCGGGCGCGGAGCGCCGCCGCGATGCGCGGCAGGAAGCGCGGCGCGACCGCCTCGTGCACGAGCAGGTTCTCGATCGCGTTGCACACGCTCGGCCGCTCGACCTTCGCGTTGAGACAGATGCGCTCGGCCATGGCGAGGTCGGCGCTCTCGTCCACGTAGAGGTGGCAGATGCCCTCGAAGTGCTTGATCACCGGGATGCGGCTCTCCTCGAGGATCGTGTGCTTGAGCGTCTCGCCGCCCCGCGCGATGACGACGTCGATACGGTCGTCGCGTTTGAGCAGCCCGCGCGTCACCTCGCGTCCGCCCTCGACCAGCTGCACGGCCGCGCCGGGCAGCCCGGCGGCCTCGACCTCGGCGCGAACCGCCGCCGCGATCGCGCGGTTCGTCGCCTGCGCCTCGGAGCCGCCCTTCAGGAGCGCGGCGTTGGCTGTCTTGAGACAGAGGGCCGCCGAGTCGGCGGTCACGTTCGGGCGCGACTCGTAGATCGAGAGCACGACGCCGATCGGCACGCGCACCTGCGCGATCTCGAGCCCGTTCGGCCGCCGCCAGGCGGCGATCGTCTCGCCGACGGGGTCGGGGAGGGCGGCGATCTCCTCGAGGCCGCGCGCCATGGCGTCGATGCGCGCCGGCGTGAGCGTCAGGCGATCGACGAAGGCCGCGCTCTCGCCTGCGGCGCGCGCGCGGGCGACGTCGTCCGCGTTGGCGCAGAGGATCGCGGGGTCGTCGCGGCGCAGCCGCGCCGCGGCGCCGCGCAGCGCGGCGTCCTTGGCCGCCCTGGACGCGCCGGCGAGCACGCGCGCGGCGCCGCGCGCGTCACCCGAGAGCGCGTCCACCATGCGTGCGGCCTCGATCGCCTGCATCGCCGTGGTACTCTAACGGAGGTGGCGGAATGGTGCCACCTCCTGCGCCACGGCCGGGGCGCGCCTCCCGCCCGCTCAGCTCTCGGCGGCCGCCGCTCCGAGCAGCACGAGGTCGTCGCGGTGGATGACCTCGTCGCTGCCCTTGTAGCCGAGCAGGCGCTCGATGTCGCGCGTGTGCGCGCCCTTGATCTTCTCGAGCTCGGCCGCGCCGTAATTGACGAGGCCGCGGGCGAACTCGCGCCCGTCGGGACCGAGGCAGCGCACGCAGTCCCCCACCCCGAAGCCGCCGGCGACCGCGCGTACGCCCGAGGGCAGCAGGCTCCGGCCGCCCTTCGCGAGCGCACGCTCGGCGCCCGCATCGAGGTGGAGGGCGCCGGCGGGCTTGAGGGCGTAAGCGATCCAGTGCTTGCGGTGCGCGAGCCGATCGCCGTCGGCGAGGAGCAGCGTGCCCGTCTCCGCGGCGGGATCGAAGATCGCGGCCAGCACGCCCTCGCGGGTGCCGTCGGCGATCAGGGTCGGAATGCCGGCGGCGGCCGCCTGGCGCGCCGCGGCGAGCTTGGAGGCCATGCCCCCCGTCCCGACGCCGCTCTGCGCGGGCCCGGCGGCGCGCGTCACGCTCGCGTCCTGGGCGCGCGCCACGCGCACGAGCGGGGCGCCGGGGTCGAGGCGGGGATCGCGCGCGTGCAGGCCCTCGACGTCGCTCAGGATGACGAGCAGGTCGGCCTCGACGAGCGAGGCGGTGAGCGCCGAGAGGTTGTCGTTGTCGCCGAAGGCGAGTTCCTCGACCGCCACCGTGTCGTTCTCGTTGACGACCGGCACGATGCCGAGGTCGAGGAGCGTGCGCAGCGTGTGCCGGGCGTTCAGGTAGCGGCGGCGGTCGGCCAGGTCGGCGTGCGTGAGCAGCACCTGCGCCACCTGCCGGTCGTGCGCGGCGAAGGCGCGCTCGTAGGCGGCCATGAGGCCGATCTGCCCCACCGCCGCCGCCGCCTGACGCCAGTCGATGCGGTTGCGCCTCGGGCCCGCGCCCCCGAGGCGTACCGCCCCGGCCGCCACCGCGCCCGAGCTCACGACCACGATCTGCCGGCCGGCGTCCGCCAGCGCTGCGATCTCCGCCGCCAGCGCACGCACGCGCTCACGGCGGAGGCCGCCCGTCCCGGCGAGCACGTTGCTCCCGATCTTCACCACCGCCCGCTTCGCGCGGCGGAGGAGGCGCGCCTTGTGGGCGTGCTGGTCGTCGGTGGCGAGCGCGCTCATGCGGGCGCTGCCGCCGGCATGGCGACCGGCGCCGCCGCGCGCGCCGCGCGCACGGCGCTTCCCACGACGCGCATGAGCGCGGCCCCGCCCTCACCGGTGGCGCCCGAGACGGCGTGCAGCTCGATACCGCGCGCGGCGAAGGCCCGGCGGGCCGCGGGGAGGCGCGCGCGCGTCTCGGCCAGGTCGAGCTTTCCGGCGACCACGATCTGCGGCTTCTGCGCGAGCTCCGGGCTCGCCAGCCGGAGCTCGCGGTTCAGCGCCTCGAAGTCGGCGAGGGGATCGCGACCGGTGAGTCCCGACACGTCGAGCAGGTGCACGAGGACGGCGGTGCGCGAGAGGTGACGGAGGAAGCGGGTGCCGAGGCCGTGCCCGGCGTGCGCGCCCTCGATCAGCCCGGGCACGTCGGCGAGCACGAAGCCCCATTCCGCGTCGAGCTTGACCACGCCCAGGTGCGGCACGAGGGTCGTGAAGGGGTAGTCGGCGACGCGCGGGCGGGCCGCGGAGACGGCGCGGACGAGGGTCGACTTGCCGGCGTTGGGGAAGCCGAGCAGCCCCGCGTCGGCGAGCACGCGCAGCTCGAGCCGGAGCGCACGCCGCTCGCCCGGCGTCCCGGGCTCGGCGTGGCGCGGGGCGCGGTTGGTGGGGGTGGCGAAGTGCATGTTGCCGCGCCCGCCGCGGCCGCCGCGCGCGACCACCGCGCGCTCGCCCGTGGCGCGCAGATCGGCGCGCAGCTCGTCCGTCTCCGCATCGTAGACCAGCGTCCCGGGCGGCACGCGCAGCACGAGGTCCGCGCCGCGCGCGCCGTCCTGGTCCTTGCCCCGCCCGTGCTCGCCGCGCCCGGCGCGCAGGTGCTGCGGGTAGGAGAGGTCCACGAGCGTCGAGAGGCCGGGGTCGACGGCGAGCACGACGTCCCCGCCGTCGCCCCCGTCGCCGCCGTTCGGGCCGCCGCGCGGCACGTATTTCTCGCGCCGGAAGCTGACGCAGCCGCGGCCCCCGTCGCCCGCCGCGACGCGGATCAGCACCTCGTCGACGAACTTCATCGCGCGCGCATGGTAGCCGAAGGCGGGACCCCGCTCCACGCGGGCCGGAGCCGCCGCGCGCGGCCAGGGCACCGCCGCCGCGCGCCCGGCGCGCGCTAGCGCGCGAGGAAGTGCAGCACCTCGTCGCGGAAGCGCTCGGGCTGCTCCAGGTCGGGGAAGTGGCCGGCGCCCTCGAACTCGGCCCAGTCCGCGTGCGGGGCGTACGCGAGGATCGAGCGCTTGTCGGTGCGCCGGTGGGTCCGGTCCGCGCCGCCCCAGACCACGAGCGCGGGCTGGCGGACGGGGCCGAGCCGCGGCGCCGGCGTGCGGCACGCGGCCTGGAAGGCCGAGGCGAGGCAGTAGGCGCCGCCCCGCTCGAACGCCGCCAGTGCCGGCGCGAGGAACGGTGCGGGGTCCGCGCCCGGCGGCAGCGCCGCCCGATACCACGCGCGCGCCACGCGCCGCTTGCCGAGCGACGTCGCCAGCTGCCCGAGCCACGGCGTCTGCATGAGCCCGCGCCGATCGATGCGGCGCACCCAGCCGAGCTCCTCGGACCACGCGGCCGTCTGCACGAAGCAGAGCCCGCGCACCAGCTCCGGGCGGTCGCTCGCGAGCTTCGCGGCGACCAGCCCCGCGAAGCACGGGAAGGCGAGGACGTAGGGGCCGAGCGCGAGCCGCGCGAGCAGGGCGGCCATGGTCGCCGCCTGGCTCGCCAGGCCGAAGTCGAAGCCGGGCGCCGGCCGGGAGAAGCCGAACCCGGGCGCCTCGCAGCAGACGACGCGCGCGTGCGGCGCGAGGAGCGCGATCAGGCCGTCGTAGTGCTCGATCACGTTCGGCGGGTCGGGCACGATCACGACCGCGGCGGTGCCCTCGCCCGCCACGCGCACGCGCAGCGTCGCCTCGCGCAGCTCGACGAAGCGGACGTCGGCCGCGCTCGGCGGTCGTGCGCGCCGGTGAGTCTGCAGGAAGGTCTCGAGTCGCGCGGCGAGCACGGCGCTACGCCGCCAGCCGCACGGTGGTGACGCCGTTGGCGAAGCGGCGGAAGACCGAGCCGGCGACGCGCGTCACGATCCCCAGGCGGGCGAGCAGCGGGAGGAGCGCGCCCAGGAGGAGATCGCTCCGCCACGCGGGGCCGAAGAGGAGCCGCGGCGGGCCCTGCTGCAGGCGCTGGATCTCGGCCACCTCGGGCTCCCGCTCCGCCGCCACGCGCCCCGCGGCCGCGTCGAGCGCGGCGGGCGCCGCGCCGCCGGCCAGCGCCGGGCCGAGGTGGTTCGCGGCCACCAGCGCGTCGCGCAGAGCGATGTTGATGCCCTGGGCGCCGACCGGCGACATGGGATGGGCCGCGTCGCCGAGGAGGAGAAGCCCCGGGAGCCACCAGCGCTCGAGCCGGTCGCAGACGACGTCGAGGAGGAAGGGATGCGTGATGGCGCCCCCCACGGCGCGCAGATGCGCGGCCAGGTCGGGCGAGACGTGGCGCGCCATCTCCGCGATCCAGCCCTCGATGCCGCGGCGGCGGAGATCGCCGAACGAGCCCTTGTCGATGATCCAGCCGATCTGGAGGCGGCCGTCGTAGGAGGGGAAGAGGAGGGCGAAGTGGCGGTGGCCGAGGTAGGCGCGCGCGGTGCCGCGGTCGAGGAAGGCCGGCTGGGGAACCTTGCACCAGACGACGTCGAACGCCTGCTCGGCGTGCCGCGCGCGCAGGCCGGCGCGCGCGCGCAGGACGGAGGCGCGGCCGTCGGTCCCGATCACGAGGTCGCCGCGCACCTCGCGGCTGCCCGCGGGGGTGTCGGCCCGCACGCCGGCCACGCGCTCGGCCTCGCGGACGAGGTCGCGCACCGTGACCCCGCGCTCGAGCCGGAAGCTCGGGAAGCGTGCGGCCTCCGCCACCAGCATCTCGAGGAGCGCGGGCTGGGAGACGATGCGCGGCCCCGGCGCGCCCAGGTCCCGCGGCTCGATGCGGACGAGCCGGCGGCTGCCGCGGAAGATCTCGACCGCCTGGATGTGGGTCTGGGGGAGGGCGTCGAGCGCGGCGCCGAGGCCCATCGCGCGCAGGGCCTCGACGCCGCTCGGCATGAGCCCCTCGCCTCGGAACTCGCGTGCGAAGTCGGTCTGCCGCTCGAGGAGCGTCACGCCGACGCCGCGGCGGGCGAGGAGGTAGGCGAGCGAAGCGCCGGCCGGGCCGGCGCCGACGATCACCGCGTGGGCCACGGGCGAGACTTAGCGCCGTGCGCGCGCCGATGCCAGGAGCCGCGCCTTGACGCCGCCCGGCCGGCGCGCGAGGGTCGGGGCATCGCCCGGCGGTCCATCCAGGAGCGGCTCGCGCGTCTCGACTGGGAGGCGATCGCGCGGAGCCTCGACGAACGCGGCTGCGCGACCACGCCCGCGCTGCTCGACGCCGGGGAGTGCACCGCCCTCGGCCGCCTGTGGGCCGACGAGCGCCGCTTCCGGAGCCGCATCGACATGGCGCGCCTGCGCTTCGGCGTGGGCGAGTATAAGTACTTCGCCGCGCCGCTGCCGCCGCTGGTCGCGACGCTGCGCGCTCATCTCTACCGGCACCTGGCGCCCATCGCCAACCGCTGGATGGAAGCGATGGACGTAGCGGAGCGTTTTCCGCCCGACCTCGGCGCCTATCTCGCGCGCTGCGCGGCCCACGGGCAGACACGGCCCACCCCGCTCCTCCTCCGCTACACGGCCGGCGGCTACAACTGCCTGCACCAGGACCTCTACGGCGCGCTCGCCTTTCCGCTCCAGCTCACCTGCGTGCTCGGCCGCCGGGGCAGGGACTACGCGGGTGGCGAGCTCCTGCTCGTCGAGCAGCGGCCGCGCGCGCAGTCGCGCGCCGAGGTCGTCGTCCTCGAGCGCGGCGAGGCGGTCATCTTCCCGAACCGCCACCGGCCGGTGGCGGGCGCGCGCGGCACCTACCGCGTGACGGTGCGCCACGGCGTCAGCCGGGTGACCGCCGGCGAGCGCCTGAGCCTCGGCATCATCTTCCACGACGCCGAGTGAGGACACCCTTGACCTCCGCCCCCGAGGCGTCCTAGGCGTCACGCGTGCACGCATCGGCGGGGGATCGGGATGGGTCCTGAGGGGTCGTTCTGGAAACGCTGCTCCACCTGCAAGAAGGAGCTGCCGTTCGTCAGTACGTACTGGGCGTGCAACGTCTCGACCTGTAACCGCCCGCGCACGGCACTGGCCTTCTGCTCGGTCGCCTGCTGGGACGCGCACGTTCCCATGCTCCGGCACCGTGATGCCTGGGCCGAGGAGCGTCGATCGCCGACTGCGGCCGAGTCGGCACGACAGCAGCGGGAGGCCGCGGCGAAGGAGCGCCGGCGGGCGGCTCGCGGTCGCGGCGGCTCCCGTTCCTGAGGAGGCGCATGTCGCCACGCGCGGGCTCACCATCAGTGGACAATTCCAGCAGCCGCAAGTAGGAGGCGAGCAGGATGGCCCAGAAGACGAGGAAGACCGCCCGCCTCCGCGCTTCGCTCAAGCACAAGGCGCGCAAGAAGCAGGAACGCAAGTCCGGTCACAAGCGCGTCAAGGGCAGCAGGAAGCGAAGGTAGCGCAGGCCGGGACGGCCGCAGAAACGAAGGGTGCCTGGAGCGCGGGCTCAGGCCTGCGACGCCGGGACGATGCGCGCCCGGCGCCGGTCCTTGCCGAGCCGCTCGTAGAGCACGGTGCCGTCGCAGAGCGCGAAGAGCGTGAAGTCCCGCCCCATGCCCACGTTCGGCCCCGGGTGCACGCGCGTACCGCACTGACGGACGAGGATGTTGCCGGCCCACACGCGCTGGCCGGCGAAGATCTTGACCCCGCGCCGCTGCCCGGCGCTGTCGCGCCCGTTGCGGGTGCTGCCCTGACCCTTCTTGTGCGCCATTACGCGATCTCCGTCACGCGCACCGTCGTGATCGACTGCCGGTGGCCGCGGCGCCGGCGGTAGTTCTTCCGCCGCTTCTTCTTGAAGACGAGGATCTTCCGCGCGCGCCCCTGCGCGAGGATCTGGGCGCGCACGCACACGCCCTCGACCAGCGGGGTGCCGACGCGCACCGCCCCGTCGCCGGCGGTGAGCAGCACCTCGGTGAACTCGACCGGCGCGCCCACCTCACCCGCCAGCCGCTCGACGCGCAGCACGTCGCCGGCTGCCACGCGGTACTGCTTTCCTCCGGTACGAATGACGGCGTAGGCCATGGGCGGATGGACGCGCACTCTTGCCGCGCGAAGCCATCGTCTGTACTGGAGGGGCCGCGGGGTGTCAACCGGCGCGGATGATCCAGCTCACGCTCTACACCCGGGCCGAGTGCCCGCTCTGCCACGAGATGCGCGCCGTCGTAGAGCGAGTCGCGCGCGACGTCCCGCTCGCCCTCGAGCTGGTCGACGTCGACACGGATCCGACCCTCGCGGCCGCGTACGGAGACGAGGTCCCGGTGCTGGCGATCAACGGACGGAAGGCGTTCACGGCGCGCGTCGATCCGGCCGCGCTGCGCGCGTGCCTGGCGCGGGAGCGCTCCTAGCGTGCCCACCATCGCCGTCGACGCCATGGGCGGCGACCACGCGCCGGACGAGGTCGTGAAGGGCGTCGCCCAGGTCTCGCTCGCGACCGACATCGAGTGCCTGCTGGTGGGCGACGAGCGCCGCATCCAGAGCGTGCTCGAGGGGGTCTCCTACAACCCCGAGCACATCGCCATCCTGCACGCGACCGACGCGATCGGCATGGCCGATGAGCCGCGCCAGGCGGTCAAGCGGCGCGACGCCTCGCTGGTGGTGGGCGTGCGCGCCGTCGCCGAGGGGCGGGCCCAGGCCCTCGTCTCGGCGGGCAACACCGGCGCCTGCGTGCTCGCCTGCGCCAGGCACTTCCGCCTCCTGCGGGGCGTCCGGCGCGCGGCGCTGGCGAGCGTCTACCCGCGCCAGCGCGAGCACGGCGGCCAGGACCCGCTGGCGCTCCTCCTCGACGTGGGCGCCACGGTGCGGTGCGAGGCGGAGGAGCTGGTGCACTTCGCGCTCATGGGGAGCGTCTACGCGCGCCGCGTCTCCAAGGTCGCGAGCCCCGCGATCGGCCTCCTCAACATGAACATGGGGAGCGAGGAGATGAAGGGAGGCGAGGTGCTGGTCGAAGCGCACCGCCGCCTGCGCCAGCTCCCGGTGGTCAACTTCGTCGGCAACGTCGAGGGCAACGACCTGGTGCGTGGGCGCGCCGACGTGATCGTGTGCGAGGGCCTGCTCGGCAACGTCGCCTTGAAGCTCATCGAGGGCGTCTCCGAGGTGCTCTACGACGTCACCGGCCGGGCCGGCGAACGGCGGGTGGCGTGGCGGCTCGGCCTCCGCCTCCTCTCGCGCGGCAGCGAGCGCGCGCGGGCGCTCACCGACTACACGCAGTACGGCGGCTCGCCGATCCTGGGCTTCGAGCACGTCTTCATCAAGTGCCGCGGGCGCTCGGGCGCGCGCGCCGTCGCGAACGCGGTCAAGGTGGCGGCCAAGGCGGTGCGCGACCACGTGCCGCGCGAGATCGCCGACGCGCTGGCGGCGGCGCGATGAGGATCCGGCGCGCTCGTCCGGGGGCGGCGCCGCCCGCGTCCGGCGCCCCGCTCCTCTGCCGCTGGGACCTCGACAAGACCTATCTCCGGAGCGAGTTCGACTCGCTGCGCTCGCTCCTGCGCACGGCCTTCGAGCGCGCCGAGGACAAGGTCGAGGTCCCGGGCGTGGCCGAGCTCATCCGGGCGCTCAAGGCCGCGGCCGAGCGGCACGGGCGGAAGGCGCTCGTCTACTTCGTGTCGGCGAGCCCGCCGCAGATCGGCGCGGCCGTCCGGAAGAAGCTCGCGCTCGACGGGGTGCCGTACGACGGGATCGTGTTCAAGGATCAGCTCGCGCACTTGAGGCGCGGCAAGCTCCGCAACCTGCGCGAGCACGTGGGCTTCAAGCTGGCCGAGCTCCTGCGCGGCCGGCTCGCGGCGCCGCCCGGGGCGGCGGAGCTCCTCTTCGGCGACGACTGGGAGCTCGACTCGCTCATCTACTCGCTCTACGCGGACGTGCTAGCGGCCCGCCTCGCGCCCGCGCGCCTGGAGCCCCTCCTGCGCCGCATCCGCGTCGACCCGGGCCTCGCCGACGAGATCCTGGCGCTCGCCGGGCGTGCGGCGGGCGGTGAGCGCGTGGCGCGCATCTTCATCAACCTCGAGCGCCGCTCGCCGCCCGCAACCTTCCGCCTCTTCGGGCCGCGCGTGGTGCCCACCTTCAACTACTTCCAGACCGCCGCCGTGCTCGGCGCCGAGGGGTACCTCGGTGCGGAGGACGTGGCGCGCGTCGGCCGCGTGCTGCTCGAGGGCGCGGGCTACACGGCGCGCGGGCTCGAGAACTCGCTCGGTGACCTCGTCCGCCGCGGTTTCCTCGAGCCCGCCGCGGCGGGCGCCCTCGGCACCCGGCTCCGGGCCACGGGCGTGCTGCCGCCGGCGGATGGACCGCGGGCGCGTTGGCGCCGCGTGCTCGGCGCCCTCGGCCGGCTGCGGCGTCGCCGGCGGATGCGGGCCGGCCGGGCCGCGGCGGGCGAGGCGCCCCCGCTCGATTACGACGCGATCCTGGCGCGCCTGCGCCCCGCGGCTGCGGCGGCGGGCGGGAGGGAGCGAAGGGGAGGGACCTAGATGGGGGGACGAACCTGATAGGGGGAGGACCAATGAAGCCGGAGGACTTCGTCGTGGTATTGGTAACCGCCGCCGAGGCCGAGGAGGCGGCGCGCATCGGGCGCGCGCTGGTCGAGGAACGGCTCGCCGCGTGCGCCAACCTGATCGGCCCGATCCGCTCCGTGTACCGGTGGGGGGGCGCCGTCGAGGAGGCCGCCGAGCACCTGCTCCTCGTGAAGGCGCGCGCGGCGGACGTGCCCGCGCTCGACGCCCGGGTGCGCGCGCTGCACGCCTACCAGGTGCCGGAGGTGCTCGCGCTCGGGGTGTCGGCCGGGTCGGGCACCTACCTCGCATGGCTCGCCGAGTCGACCGCCCGCGACGTCTGAAGGCGGCGCGGCCGCCGCTCGAGCGCGAGTTCTCGGCCGGCGGTCTCGTCTACCAGCGCCGCGCGGGCGCGCTGGCGGTGGTTCTCGCCGCGCGGCGCCACCCGGAGAGCGGGGCCCTCGTGTGGACCATCCCCAAGGGGCACATCGAGCCGGGCGAGTCGTCGGAGGAGGCGGCGGTGCGGGAGGTGCGCGAGGAGACCGGGCTCGAGGCCGAGGCCGAGGCGCGGCTGGGCGACATCACCTATTGGTTCGCGCGGCGCGACGCCGGGGGGCGCGTGGTGCGCGTCTGGAAGCGCGTGCGCTTCTTTCTCATGCGACGCCGTGGCGGGCGCTTCGGCGACCGCGACCGGGAGATGGACGCCGTGCGCTGGTTCTCGCTCGACGAAGCGGAGCGCGCGGCCACGTTCGAGAACGAGCGCATGCTCATGCGCCGAGCCCGCACGCTGCTCGCGAGGGAGTGACACGGCGGCGGCCATGGTCGGAGGAGCCAGCCCGCGGCGTCGACCTCACGTCAGAGCGGGGAGAGGACGCGCCCGCGCGACCCGTAGGTGACCGTGTAGCGGCGGCCGCAGCGCGAACACTGCGCGGGGGGGGCGACCGCCACGCCCCCGAGCGGCGTCCCGCACACGCACACCCAGCCCGCCACCCGGGCCGGTGACCCGACGACCAGCGCGTGCGGCAGCACGTCGCGCGTCGCCACCGCCCCCATGCCGACCATGGCGTAGGCGCCGATCTCGATCCCGGGGCCGATCAGCGCGCCCGCGCCGATCGTCGCTCCGGTACGCACCACGATCCTGGGCGTGGGCGCCGGCGGGCCCGACGGGGCGAGCCGCCTGTGCTCGTCGAAGGCGCGCGGGTAGCGCTCGTTGCTGAAGATCACACCGACGGAGATCATCACGAGGTCCTCGATCATGACCGCGGTGCAGACGTAGACGCGCCCGTTGGTCTTCACGCCGTCGCCGATCGTCACGTCGTGGGCAACGTAGGTCTGCTCGCCGAGGACGCAGTCGCGGCCGATGACGGACGGCCCGCACACGTGCACACCCTCCCGGATCGCCGAGCGGGCGCCGATCGTGACCCCCGGCTCGATGATCGCGGTCGGGTGGATGCTCGGTGCGTCCGCAGCGGCCCGGCCCGGAGCAACCGGGCCGGTGCCTGCGCCCGGCTGCGTCAGGTGGATGGTTACCTCGGGGGGGGCGGACGCACCGGCGCCCTGGCTCTCCGGCGGCGGCCCGGCCGCGCCCGGCCCGGAGCGGCGCGCGTCGCGGCGGCCGCTCACGTGCGGGCCCCGGCAGCCGCCCGGGTCTCTCGCACGGCCATGAGCTCCACACGCATGAGGAATGCCGACGTGGACAGGGGTGGGGACCGTCAGGGCGGGGCCGTCGAGGCAGGGGGGACGTCCCGGACCCAGGTCTCCGGCATCTGCACCCGCGTCTGGCGCTGCGGGATGTCGAGCAGGACGAGCACCCGCCCGCGGGCGGAGACCCGGCGCTCGACGATGGCGCGCCACGACCCGTCGGTGATGCGCAAGGAGGAACCGGACGGCAGCGGGCGGGCGTGGATGACGCCGTCCGGCTCCTCGCGGCTGTGCAGGAAGTCGATGGCCGCTTCGTCGAGCCGCGCTGGCTCGCCGCCGAAGCCGCGAGAGCGTGAGGGGGAGAGTTCTTCGGTAGCGATGTCGCGTGGGCGGCGAGGACGGGAGGTGCGGCGAACGCGGCGGCGATGACGAGCGTGGAGGGGGTCCGCAATCTTGTCAGACATCGGAGAACGATGCCGCTCGGCAGGGCCG
Organism: Deltaproteobacteria bacterium; assembly: GCA_005879795.1. NCBI lineage: Bacteria > Pseudomonadati > Myxococcota > Myxococcia > Deltaproteobacteria bacterium. Next base: position 3,862 of record VBKJ01000129.1, on the reverse strand, counting down.
CCGCGCGCGCCGCTTGGTATACTGCAATGCGAGTGCCAGCGGCGGACCGCGCCGCGAGGCTGGATGGACGGGGAATGAGCAGCGTGCCCCACTCCACGACGTGTAGAAGCTACAATCCGGCCGCTCTTTTTTTCAGCCCACCAGCTCGTCCCGAACGCTGCCGGCCCCGGGGCAGGGCCGGGAAATACCCTCGCGTTGCGTGGCGTCCTCACGCGGCGAGGGGAAGGACCTCCGCGCGAGTCGACGCCGCCGCAGGGGTCAGGTCGTCTCTTCCAGCGCCTGCTCGAGCAGCACGGCGTTGGGGAGCATGCCGTGGAGGTTGCGGCGCAGAGCGGCCAAAGCCGGCCGGAGGTTGCGGAACGCGAGCCGGCCGCGCAGCGAGGCGAGCCGGCTCGCGTGCTCCTCGAGGAAGTGCGTGAGCACGGTCAGCGACACCAGCTCGAGGCCGCCCAGGTCGATCACGATGCGCTCGGGCGTGCGGCCGAGTATCCGGCGCACGCGGGCGACAAGCTTGCGCGCCGCGCGCGCGTCGATGGCGCCCTCGAGGCGGATCACGAACGCGGCGAGCGGGTCGTCGCGCCGCGCCCGCGCGCGCAGCCAGGCGCTCCGCACCTGCACGCCGCCCGCCTGCACCGCTCCGACCAGGGTCGACACGAAGGGCACCCGCTCGCGGATGCGGATCGGCCGGGCGAGCGCCCGCGCGAGGCGCATGGCCGGCGTCGGCTCGCCTGTCGGCTCGCGCCCGATGGCGCGCCGCAGGCGGTAGTTGGCGACCAGCGCCGCCCGGCGGCCGGCGCTGGCGACGCCCGTGCGCCGCCAGATCGCGCGATGGCCGTGGAGGGTCCGCACGGCCCAGGCGAGGCCGCGCGCGAGCTCGTCGGGGCTCATGGGTCCCGCCCCCTCGTGCGCCGCAAGCCGCGGGAAGGCGACACGCCCGGCGGTCGAGAGCCACACCGCGCGCGCAAAGACACCGGCGTCGTCCCCCTCGCGTCCGAGCGTCAGGTGCACCACCGTGAGCAGCCCCGCGCGGCGGATGCGCCGGAGCTCGGCAGCGGCGGCGCGGAGCGCGCGCGGCTCGTCCGCCTCGCGCACGAGCGGGTCGGGCTCGGGGCCGAGCACTAGCGCGCGGCAGCCGCTCTGACGCGCGAGCCGCAGGAGGCCGGGCTCGCGGGCGATGGGGATCTCGCTCTCCGCCGCCCACGGACGCGGGCGCGCCGCGAGATGGTGGCAGAGGAGCCGCGCGTACGGCACCACCTGGCCGAAGCGATGGCCGGTGAGCAGGAGGCCACCGTCCTCCTCGTCGCACTCGGCGGCCACCTGGCCCGGGGCGCGCAGCCTGCCCGTCGGGCCGACGAGCGACACGGACCGCCACGTGAGCATCCCGTGCCTATAGGAACCTCCCGCCGGCTTTGCAACCGCGTGCCGCGCGTCCGCCGATGATGCCCGGCGTCACGCGCGGCGGCCGCGCTCGTGCGATGCGATTTGGCATCAGCGCGTCGAGTAACGAGACGGCGACCAACCGCGGAGGAGGTCGATGCTTCCCGGCGACTCGGCGGGTCCCGGAACCGCGGGCTTCGGAGGGGAGGTCTCCGAAGCCGGCCGGCCCGGCATCGCGGCCTTCCCTGTCCTGCGGTTGGCACTGACAGTCTTGGTGACCTTCTTCCGAGCGACGTTCTTCGTCGCTTTGCCCTTTGTCCTCTTCCTGGCCATCAACGCCTCCTGTTCCTGGTGCGGTCGTCTGGATCACATAGCACATCGACGACCGCTGTCGGCTATTGTGCCTCGCGCGGCACCTCGCCGGCACCCATCTCGGCGGTGACTTCGACCTGCCGCTCGAAGTCACGGTCCGAGGCATCGACGATGTGCGCCAGGGATCTTGCTACTCAACCTATCCGCTGGCCGAACCGACGTCTCGACTCCCCGACTCGAAGCGTGGCGGGACGGACGGCCGGCGGAGGCGGCGCGGTGGGTGCCGACGAGCTGGCGGCCTCCGTACTGCGGAGGTTGCCGACCGGGAGCCAGCCCTCGAGACCGGAGTCCGTCGCGCGGACGTGGTACTGCGTGGTGCCGGCCCAGCCGGGCCGCCAGGCGAGAATCGCGACCTCGGTGCCGTCGCCCAGGCTCGCGAGAGGCCTCTTGCCGGCGTTGTCCGTTAGCATCACGCGGGCCGATCGGTCTCCCGCGCAAGCAACGTAGACACGCCGACCGACGGCGAAGACGGAAGCGCGGATACGGGCCGGTGCGGGCGCACGAAGCGGGCCCCGGGGGAATCCCATCGTAACCTCCTGGTAGCGGCCTGGGCAGGCGCCAACCGCGCGGAGGCCTTTTCGGGCGCGAGGCGGTCTCGGACTGAGGGTCGGAAGCGAAAGTCCGCCGAGGTCACCCGAGACGAGGGATTATGACCCTAGGCTCAATCATCCTCCCAGTCAAACGCCGCTGATGCACGTCACATCGCTCGATACGCTCCCGCGTTGCGCCGCCATCGCGAGTCCGATACATTGAATGCGAGCCCGTTCAGAGCCCCGCAGCGCGACCTGTGCAGGGGCCCGTTCCCTACCCACGTGTGCTCGGCGCGGACTCCGGAAGGAGAATCGTGCCATGGCCACGGACGACGCCGATGAGCTCGTGCCGTTTGAAGACGTCAGCATCATCAGGTCGACGGCGCCCGCCCTGCTTTGCCAGATCGGGGAGAAGAGCGTCTGGCTCCCGCGCGGGCACATCAGCGGCAAGCTCTGGCGCGCCGGCGATCGCGGCAAGCTCTTCATCCGGCGCTGGGTCGCTCGCGACCGGCACCTGATCGACCTGCACGGGGCAGCGATCACATCCCTGGCGCCATCCATCTCGCGGTCGCGCCTTCCGGTTCAGCTGCACCTGGTGCGAAGAGATCGGGGCGAGCACCATGCCAAGTAAGGGCAGCGCTTGGCGATGGCGGCCTGCCGACTTCGTGTGGATGAACTAGGATGCAGAACCGTCTGCGCGAGGCGCTCGCACGCCTTTGGGCGTCGTTGTGGAGGCGACGCGCTCTTATCGCCGTGAAGACGGACCGCAATGAGGAGGGCGGCGCTTGGGCTGAGGCGCGTGCCCGTTTCTGGACCGAGTTCCGCGAGGGACAGCGTGAGGCCGAAGCGCACAGCTCGAGGCCGCGATGATCCACATCATGCTCCCGATGCACCACTCGAGCCGGGCCGGCGGCGCGGCGGTTATGTTGGCTGCCTCTAGGGTGCGGTCGCGAGGAGCCGGGCTGCTTCCGGCTCGCGGGCTGAGAGCCTGCGGACTCCGGGTGCGGGCGCAGGACGGTTGTGCGAGCCCACACGCGGGCGGCGAGCGCCGCGCCGTCGATTCCCGGAGGTCCCACGAGCACGAGGACCCGCTCCTCGCGCCGCTCGATGCTCGCGTCCGGCACGAGCCCCGGCAGCGCGTCGGCGAACTCGCCCGCGTCGGCGGACGAGTCCCAGGCCGTCATCCACACCAGCACCAGATCGTCGCCGCGCTCGAGCGCGCGCAGGCGATCCCCGCCCCAGCCCTCGGCGACCCCGGCCGCGCGCTGGGCGGGGAGAGCGCGCGCGACGAGCACGCGGATCTCGAGCTCGCCGAGCGTGTCCTCGAGGATGCGCCTGAAGCCGGCCGCCTCGAGCCCGTCCGTGCCGCCGAGCCTGACCGCGATCGGCCGGTCGCGGTCAGCATAGTAGCGCGCCGGGTGGAGCACCTGCTCGGTCGACTCGGGCGGGTCCAGGTGCGCGCGGTCGACCGCCGCCCAGCCGCCCGCGGCGAGGGCCTGGCCCACGAACGCCGTCCCGTCGTCGTACTGGAAGGCGAGCGAGGCGCGCAGCAGCTCGGGCAGGTCGGGATACTTCTTCGCGAG